>JAJFHB010000441.1 GCA_021775795.1 Hyphomicrobiales bacterium
CGCGCTGGAGGCCGAGGGGCTGGGCTTCGAAACATTCCTGCTGGGCGCAGATGATACCTGCCTGGCCGAGCCGACCCTGGACTGGTACCAGCGCCTGATGGGCGGGCTGCCAGCGCAGCTTGATCGCGCCCGCTTTGAAGCCGATCCCCGCGCTTCGGTCTTCTCCAGCGCCAAGGCCCAGTCGTTGCTGGGATGGCGGCCCGACAGCAACTTCCTTTCACTCCGTGCGGCCTTCGAAGCGGGATGACGGTGCGGGGCCAGGTGTCTGGGCCCTCGCGTCGGCCGCGCCAGTGTGGCCCTTGCATTCCCGGCCGTGATATCAGAAGTTTGCGGGACCGCGCCGAACGGAGGCTCCCATGAGCATCGAACGCACCAAGGTCCTCAAACAACCCTACAGTGCCTATCACCGTGCCGAGGTGAGCGACGTTGACGAGGAACTGACCCGCGTCGGGCGCGGCACGCCGTGTGGCGAGTACCTGCGCCGCTTCTGGCAGCCGGTGTTCATCGCGTGCGAATTGACCGACCTCCCGCGCGCTATCCGCATCCTCGGTGAGAACCTCGTAATATTCCGGGACGGGTCTGGACGCCACGGCCTTCTGGAGCGCCGCTGCGTGCACCGCGGCACGTCTCTCGAGTATGGCAAGATCGACGAGCGCGGCATCCGGTGCTGCTACCACGGCTGGCAGTTCGACATCGATGGAACGATTCTCGATGTTCCCGGCGAGCCTGCCAACAGCCCCATTCCCCGCAAGGTTTGCCAGGGCGCCTACCCGCTGCACGAGTGGCGAGGATTACTCTTCGCCTATATGGGCCCGCCCGAGTTGCAGCCGCCCTTTCCCGAGTTCGATGCCTTCGAACGCCCAGAATCGACCGGGCGCTTGTGGGTCCGCGAGTCGCCTTGCAACTGGCTGCAGGTCCGCGAAAACGAGATGGATCCGATCCATCTCACATTCCTGCATACGCGCCTGTTCGGCGTACAGTTCGAGCCGGTCTATGGCGAGATCCCGACGATGGAGTGGATGGAGACGCCGGCAGGAATGCTATACGCCACGGTGCGCCGCTGGGGTGACCATCTCTACCTGCGCAGCAATGACATGATCCTGCCAAACATCGCGCGCATTGCCGGCATTGATGACGCAGAGGGCGAGACGCTCTTTGATCGCCGCGGCAGTGCGCTCAACTGGGTGGTGCCGGTCGACGATACCCATTCGATCAATATCGGCTGGAGCGACATCGACAAAGATTACGTCATTGAGGACCGCAGCGGCTACATCGAGCGCGGCGCCGCGAGCGGTGCGAACGTGGTCGGTGCAGCCGACGTCGGACAAACCGGCGAGCCCAGCTACGAAGAGCGCCAGCGCGCCCCGGGTGACTGGGATGCCTGGGTGTCGCAGGGCCCGATCACCCTTCACGGGCGCGAATACCTCGGCGCCAGCGACCGGGGTATCATCCTCTATCGAAAACTGCTGCGTCGCGGCGTGCAGGCGGTTGCGGCCGGCGAGCCGCCGGAGGGCGTCGATATGGGAGCTGAAAACCCGGTGTTCACATACTGCCACAACACCGTGGCGCGGCTGGACGCCATTCCAAACGATCCTGATGCTGAGCACGCCTTGCTGCTGGAGTTCGGCCGCGAGGTCACCCAGCGCGTGCTGGCGGAGACCTACGCCAAATCGCCTGCGGGCTGCGCAGACCCCGCCGGTCTTACGGAGATAAAGGCAGCGCTGGCGGGCTCTCTCTGAGAGTGTTGCGGAATTGCCCGCTCAGCGCCAAATCCAGAAGTTGCGATGTGTTCGGGGGTGGCGGGAAGCTGCGGGTCACATCGGTTGTCTTGGGGACTGCCTGGGCCAAAGTGCCCGGCTCAAAGCGCCGGGGCCGCGCCAACGAGAACAGCGCTGCTCTCCAGATCAGGAGGCCCGACAGTTGCTCTCCCAAAGTCAGGGCTGTCAGTTTGGTGCCTAAGACGAGCACTAAAAGAAAGAACCACCGCTATTGAGGGAATACCTGAGGCCAGAAGGTCGGTCGGGCGCTGATCCATGCTGGCATATCGGACGTACAGTGAGTGAAGTCAAAACTCAGCATGAGCCCTGGACCATGAAGATTACCCGTATGACCGTCCTCACTGTTGTCCTGCTGCTGGTCGGGGTCGCCGTTGTAAGCTACGGCACATTTGTCTGGTATGTGAACGATGTCGAAACTGTGAGCTACGATGTCGTCACAAGTGAAGGCGAATTCGAGATCCGCGACTATCCAGCCCTCATTGTCGCCGAAATCGTCCGGCGCGGCGAGCGGAGAACTGCCGTCAATGACGGGTTTCGCCCGCTTGCAACCTACATCTTTGCCAAGGAACGCGATGGTGAGCCGATTGCCATGACCGCACCGGTGACGCAGGAAACGGATGATGTCGGGCAAACGTGGACGGTTCGCTTCGTCATGCCTGCCGAATATACTCTTGAGAGCCTGCCCAACCCAGAAAATGCAGATATTCAGCTGGTGGAGGTGCCGGCCGGTCGGCGTGTCGCAATAATTTTCAGCGGCACCGCCACGGACGAGATGATTGCGCAGAAAGAAGAGCTGCTGCGGGCATGGATGCAACAGCGCGGCGTGGAGCCGGTTGGCCCTGCGACTTACGCATATTACAACGCACCCTTCATCCCCGGTTTTATGAAGCGGAACGAAGTCTTGTTCGAGATTGCCGGCTCGTGATCCCGGCGCCATCAATCCGTCAGGTTGAATGGCCCACAGCCTGGGCAACAGTTCTGTGTTGGCGGGGAATAGCTGCGGCTCATTCCAGAATATGAGCTAGAGCGAGATCGGGTCCCCTTGGAAACTTTGCAAACAGTGTGGAGCACCATCGTCTCGGAGTTTTCCGATATCGACGACGTGGCGCAAACAACGCAAATCATCTTGCGCCTGCTTGTCGCGGCACTTCTCGGCGGTCTGTTGGGTTTTGAGCGGGAGATGAAAACAAAGAACGCCGGCATCCGGACGCACATGCTCGTCTGTCTTGGCGCCGCGCTCTTCGTACTCATACCCCTGCAGGCCGGGGCGACAGTGGCTGATCTGTCACGCATCCTGCAGGGATTGGTTGCCGGGGTCGGCTTTCTTGGCGCCGGGGCCATCATAGTTGGAAACCAGGGGAGCGCTCCCAGAGGTTCGACGACCGCGGCAGGCATATGGCTTACCGCTGCCATTGGCGTTGCCGCCGGCATGGGTCGGGAATCCCTTGCCGTTCTGTCTACTCTTGTCGCGCTGGCGGTGCTCATGGTCATCCCGAAGATCGCGCAGTCGTTGCGCCGCAACTAAATCGAGATTAACCCCCCTTGGAAACCATCCTCGCACTCATCAATGACTACGGCACGCTGGTTTACCTTCTGCTGTTTGGCTATTGCGCCCTGAAAAGTGGCGCCCTGCCTCTGTTTGGCGGATATGCGGCGCAGCTCGGCGCTCTGGATGTCGGCCTCGTTGCTGTCGCTTCATTTGCCGGCGGTTATCTCGGTGATGAGGCGCGCTTTGCGTTTGCACGGCGTTATGGCGTCGGATTTCTGGAGTCCAAGCCCCGGCTTTACACCCTTATGCAAAAGGCCCGCGCCCTGCTGGAGCGTTACGGCACGGCCTATATTTTCCTTTATCGTTATCCCAAGGGGATGCGCACCATCGGCGCGCTACCTGTGGGGCTAACGCCAATGATATGGCGGAAGTTCACCGTCCTGAATGGCGCCTCGGCCCTGCTCTGGGCAGGCTTGCTGGTCGGTGCCGGTTATGTTTTCGGGGCCGCGATTGAACAGGCTGTACGCGACGGTTGGGGCATAGCGAGCGTTGCGCTCCTCGTCGTGTTCGTCATGGCAATCGTCGTGGTCTGGCGGCGCACGGCGCATCTTGCCGAAGTGCCAGCCAAGGACTGAGCGCCCCTGGCCTGTGCCTTGTGCTTGTTAGCTGCCGTCCAGATAGTCCTCGCTCACTCCATATTGCTCGTAAAGAATGTCATAGAAAGGAGGGTCAGCAACTTCGGCTGCATAGTTGTTCGTAAATTCTTCGCCATTTTCGATATCTCGAGTTGCAACCAGAGCATAACGGTCATCAAGAAGCGCCTTGCTCACATTTTGAATGTAACGGGATGACGTCACATCGAGCGGTGTTTTGATTGCAGCGCTATTGTTCGTAGCCAGGTTTGCATTGTCGGAATGATTGATCAGGACGCCGTCATCATAAATCCTGATAAGGCAATCCGGCAGTTCCTTCAGTCCAAATATATGGGTTAGCTCATAGACGGCGTCGTCGTGCGTCAGTTTCTCGATCGCTGCTTTGAACGTTTGCTCGTCGTAGACGATGTACTGGCCAGGAACATGACGCCAGACGATGCTTCCCTGTTTTATTGCCTCGGCCGCAAACACGCCCAGACCCTTATCCGCCGTCTTCTTGACCACGTGCGGGAAGCAAAATCCGTTCTTCTTGTCAGTCGCCATACTACTTTCCCGGTTTAGCAGATCTCATGCCAACAACGCCGCTGCGATGTGTCGACGAGACAGATTTGGGCACACAGGTGTTGAGCAGTGCCAATGTCCAGTTTGTATGCGGGATTGTAACAATGAAACTCGAAATGGAAACAGTGACACCCGCTGCGGTTCATAAGCAGACACAAACAACGACCTCTCAGACGGTCCATTTTACCCCCTGCAACGGACTTGATAGGTGGCGGCAAAAAAGTCTGCTTTGTGCCGAAAACTGCCTTACCAGATTGCAGGCGGCGTTATGGCTTTAGAGTTATCGCTGGGATAGTCTGGATTTCATGGAAAACAACAAACCAACGCGGCGCCTGGCCGCCATCCTGGCTGCCGATGTGGTCGGCTATTCACGCATGATGGGTGAGGATGAAGCTGGCACCCTTGCGCGCCTGAAGGGCTTCGAAAGGAATGTGATTGAGCCTACTGTAACCAATCACTCAGGACGCATCGTCAAGAAGATGGGCGATGGATATCTTGTTGAGTTCCAAAGTGTGGTCTCGGCCGTCGAATGCGCGATCAGTTGGCAAAATGGAGGAGACGGCACCGTTCCCTTTCGCATCGGCATCAACCTGGGCGACGTGATTGTTGAGGATGATGATCTGTTCGGTGAAGGAGTAAACGTTGCGGCCCGCCTGGAAGCTCTTGCTGATCCTGGCGGAGTTTGCCTTTCCGAAGATGCATGGCGCCAGGCGAAGGGAAAACTCAAGGCACAGTTTGAGGACCTCGGCAGCAAGCAACTCAAGAACATTGCTGAACCGGTGCGGGTCTACCGGCTGGTTACCGATGAGCGAACAGCCGTCGAAACATCGCAGGGGTCGACGGTCAGCAACGAGGCGCAGTTGAGCTGGAGGGGCCCCGTCATACTGCTCACGCCGTTCCGTCATCTCGGGTCCAGCAGCGAGGCAGAAAGTCTGGCCTCGGGCCTGACCGAAACCCTTGCTGCTGCGCTGGCGCATTTTGAGGAATTTGAACTGATTGATCCTGGCAGTGCGAGCCAGGCGATCGGAAGTCATGGAACTCTTGATGCCGGACGCATGCTTGGCGCCGAATATGTCCTAGAGGGCTCGGTGCAGGTTGCGTCTCAAAAAGCACGCATCGGTGTTCAGTTGATCGAAGCTGCCAGCGGTCAACGTGTCTGGTCAGACACCCTCGACCGCAGTCTCGATGATGTCTTTGAACTCCAGGACGATGTAACCGCTTTTGTTGCATCCACAATGAGCGATGCGGTTGGCCAGGAGCAAGCAAAGGCGATCTCAGGAAAACCGGATTCCGACCTTGAACTCCATGAACATATGGTGCGCGGTCTTCAGCTCTTGCACAGGGCAAATCGCAAAGACAATGAGGCAGCCAGAGCGCATTTCGAGAAGGCGCAACGAGCGGATCCGGATGGATTGTTTCCAACTCTCTGCCTGTGTTGGACCTATGCATTGGAGCTGGGCAACGGCTGGCCGCTCTCGCGCGACGACGCGCTTGAGTTCAGCGTGAGTCAACTGCGCGATCTCATGCGCCGTCATCCCCGCTCCGGACACATCCACCGTTTGATGAGCCGCCTGCTCATCTTCGAAGGTGATCATGCTCAGGGCGTTGCACACGCCGAACGGGCCCTTGAACTTAATCCCTATCACAGTGATATGATGATTGCCCTTGGAATGGCCCGTCTGTGGAACGGTCAGCCAGACGAGGCAATGGTACAGCTTGAACGGGCATTCTCGACCAATACTTACGTGCCTGAAGTCTTCAAACTCTTTCTCTCACTTGCATACTTTTTTCTCGGCCGCTGTGAGGAGGCCCTGAGGCTCTTGAGCAGCAGCGAAGGTGGGGCGTCCAACACAAGACTGTACCGGGTGCTGAATCTGGTAGGAGCCGATCATGTTGCGGAAGCTGAGAGGGAAGCGCAGTTGCTGCTGGACGAAAACCCAGAATTCAGTCTCGCCCGCACGCAAACCGTAAACTCGTTCAAACGTGAAGAGGATCGCGAGCGTTTGAAAGCTGCTCTGCGAAAGGCTGGCCTACCTGATTGACCGCTTTGGCTCAATTATTTCGTTTTGAGGCTCGCGGTAACACTGCCGTTTTGACCCCGTGATCAGACATTCACATCGGCACTGCCGGTCAGGCGACAGGTGTGATCCACATTTACTGGAGCATCTAACCGCTCGCTATGACAAGCCGGCAGCGTCCGTCCTCGCCTTCGTCAATCTGAAGCGATTCTCCTTCAACGCCCTACGACGCCAACGCCTGAACTTTGTAGCTGTCCATAGCCGCTAGCACCTCATCCAGAGACCGGCGTGCTCCGGTTTGCAGATACTCCATTGCCCGAAGAGCTCCCTCATGGGCGTCCTCGCTGGAGCCGCCAACACAGTCCTCGATAACCCGGCAGAAATAATCCGACTGGTGCCCGTCCACAAAGGTGTAATGCACGCAGACATCCGTAAGGCCACCACACAAAAGAAGTGTCTCGATCTTGAGGCCGCGAAGCAGGATTTCAAAGTCAGTGCCGAAGAACGCTGAGTAGCGTCGTTTTCTGATGTGGTAATCGGTTGGGCGGAAATCGATTTCGCGGGCGATAATAGCTGTATCCGGGTCGCCTTCGAGGCAGTGAACGTCTTCGACGCCGTCCAGTTCCCGGCCAAAATCAACCAGATCGTCCCGGTGAACTTCCTGAATGAAGATCACGGGTATGTCCATCTCGCGGGCCTTATCAATGGCACGCCGGGCAAGCGCCATGCGCTCGTCATAACCGGGCATGTTGGGGATGGCCTGCGTCTCACGTTCGACAAACAACTCTCCTTGAATGTCGATCACGATGAGGGCGGCGTTGCCCTCAATTAGATTGCGTTTGGGTCGATTGTTCTGAGCCATGGGAATGTGTCCTTCGCCGGGAATCGTTTGTCTCCAGAGCAACTTAACAGAATCAGGCTTTGTGAACAGTCTTGAGGCAGCCAGGGATGCGTGGAACAAGCAACCCGAGCGAAGATTTCACAGGCTGCACTGAGCCCTGAAGCCGATTGCCATGATGTTTGCCAGGCCGCATAATTGCCGCCGATTCAGTTGCCGGCCCCTCCCTCTGGTTATTGTTAATGCGCAAGATTCTGATCAACTACGCCAGCCTTGGATTTGAGCGACGGCAGCGTATGAATGCGTTCACGGCCCTTGTAAATGGCGGCGTTAACCGTTGCATTCGATACGGCCCAAACGATCTCGATTCGCGATTTGCATCCCAGAATGAGTATCTGCTGAAACAGCCCCGCGGGGCTGGTTACTGGCTTTGGAAGCCTCAGATAATTCTGGACGCTATGGCGCGCGCGGACGCAGAAGATGTGATTATTTACAGCGACAGCCGAGCCTTGATCAGGTCTTCTCTCGATCCTCTGGTGGAAGCTTGCCGGTCTCTTAACAGCGGAGTGCTCGGCTTCGATGTGGGTGCCGAATTTATCGAAAGAGACTGGACGAAGCGCGATGCCTTCGTTCTCATGGATTGCGACAAGCCGGAGTATTGGGACACAAAACAGTATCGCGGCGGCACCATTCTGTTTGCGGTCCGCCCGTCAAGCCGGGATTTCGTGCATAGTTGGGCAGAGCTTCTATGCCAGTCACGGATTGTATCGGACATGCCGTCGATTTGTGAGGAACCAGAGTTTGAAGGTTTCCAGGCTCACCGGCATGATCAGTCGGTTTTCAGCCTGCTCTACAAGAAACACGGCTATGCCACAGATCCTGATCTTGGTGGAAAATCACTCGGGCACTTTGTGGAAGCTCATGTGACGCACGAGCCCTCCTTGCTGGAAATGCTTCCGTCTTATCTGTACCCTGGGATGTATCCGCACGGCGGTGCGCGTGGATAGGGGAAGACCTTTCGGCAGGCATCTGGCGGCAATGTCCGGGGAGACGGCACGTGAAACTGGGTTGCTGTCTGCTCGCATCGGATCTCAATCCGGACTATCTCGATTTTTATCCGCTGGTTCACGATGCCTGGCAGCAGGTAGTTGGCATTGATGTGCGGCTTGTATTGATTGCAGACGAAATTCCACCGAACCTACATGCTTACAAGCAGTCGATCACGCTGTTCACTCCTCTGCCCGGTGTTCACACGGCCTTCCAGGCCCAGTGCATCCGCGTCCTCTATCCAGCATTGATGGGATCAGAATATGCGGACGCCATACTCATCTCAGACATGGACATGCTGCCCATGAGCCGGCGCTATTTTGCCGGCACGATTCGAAACATCGACACGGATAGCTTCGTCGTTTACAGAGCGGGCGTTCTCGAACGGAAAGGGCAACTGCCGATCATGTACAACGCGGCCTTAGCTTCGACGTGGGGTGAGATGTTCCCGGGGTTGAGGGATGAAGGTGATGTTCGCGAAGTGCTGATGCAATGGTGGTCGGAAGCTCCCGACTATGCAGTTAAGACGTGGGTTGAAACGCCTGTATACACCGGCCCAAGTGCTGGAAGTGACTGGGCGACGGACCAAACTCGGTTATTCAGCGCCGTTGCCCGCTGGACTGTGGCCGCCGGGGAGGCGCGTTTGGCCCGTTTGGATGATGCCGACACTCGCTTTCGACGTCTGGATCGGCATGATCTTACCGATCTTGAGAAAATCATAATGCAGCGGGCACATCTTCTGCGTGCCGGCTATTTCACGGATTACCACATGCCTCAGCCACCCTCTGAGCATGCCCCTCTGAATGCCGAAGCCGCAAAGCAGGTGATCACACCTCCAAGCGCGATTGACAGGCTGAGGCTGTTTCTGAAGGCCCGGGTTTGACGCCAGTACCTCCCTGATGTGCGGCCTGGTCCAAATACTGCGCAGATTTAGAGATCAAGATGCGGACCTTGATACTTTCAGCGCGAAGGCCTGCGTAAGAGCGACCTCCTTCAGACGGTCGAAACGGCCAGCGGCACCGCCGTGTCCGGCTTCCATGTTGGTTTTCAGAAGCAGGAGATTGTCGTCCGTCTTCTTGGTGCGCAGACGCGCCACCCACTTTGCCGGTTCCCAATAAGTAACGCGCGGGTCTGTCAGGCCGGCGAGCGCCAGAATGTTTGGATAGTCCTGGGCCCTGACATTGTCGTAGGGCGAGTATGAGGCGATGGTCTCATAGTCTTCCGGGCTTTCGATGGGGTTGCCCCACTCGGGCCACTCAGGCGGTGTCAGAGGCAGCGTGTCGTCGAGCATTGTGGTCAATACATCGACGAATGGAACTTCAGCGATGATGCCACTGAAAAGCGCCGGCGCCTCATTGGCGATGACACCCATGAGCATGCCGCCGGCACTGCCGCCGTGTGCAACGATGCCGCCATCGCTGGTGATGTTCTCTGCGACCAGGTGCCGCCCAGCCGCGATGAAGTCTGAAAATGTGTTTGTCTTGTGAGCACGCTTGCCCAGCCGGTACCAGCGATACCCCTTGTCTTTGCCGCCGCGCACATGGGCGATGGCAAACACAAATCCACGGTCAACAAGAGACAAGCGGTTGGTCGAAAAGGAAGCGGGCATGGCAATGCCGTAAGCGCCGTATCCATACAAAAGCGCAGGCGCGGAGCCATCAAGTGGCGTGGACTTCAAGTAGAGCAGCGATATTGGAACCAGTTCGCCATCTTCCGCTTCAGCAAATATGCGTCGGGTAACGTAGCGGTCCGGATCGTGGCCGCTTGGAACCTCCTGCGTTTTGCGCAAGGTCCGCTCGCGGCTCACCATGTCATAGTCCAACACCTGGGAAGGCGTTGTCATCGACGAATAGCTGAACCGTACATTCGTCGTGTCAAATTCAAGGCCCGCCGACAGTCCGAGAGAATAGGCTTCTTCGTCAAATCCAATTGAGTGTTCGGTTCCCTCGCCAAGGTCTCTGACCATGATCCTGGGAAGGCCGTTTTCACGCTCCAGCCAAACCATGTGCCCGCTGTAAAGAAGCAAAGAGAGAATGAGGCGGCCCGGCTTATGGGCGATCAGATCCTGCCAGTCCTGCCTGCTCGTTGAACTGAGCGGCGCCGACATGATTTTGAAGTCTTCGGCGCCATCACAGTTTGTGAGAATGAAGAGATTGTCGCCATGATGTTCAACGTCATACTCATGCCCTGGCTCGCGTGCCGATACGCATCGTGGCTGCGCGTAGGGATCATCTGCTGGTATGAGGTGGATTTCAGAGGTTTCATGATCGTGAGCGGAAATGGCGATGAAGTCGTTGCTCTGGGTTGAGCCCACAGAGACAAAGAATCCCGCATCCGGTTCTTCGTAGATCAAGGTGTCCTGCGCCTGATCGTTTCCGAGTTTGTGCAGAAACACCTTCGAGGGCCGGTGGTTGTCATCAAGCATGGTGTAGAAAAAATGCTTGGAGTCCGCAGCCCAGACACCGCCACCCGATGTGTCTTCAATGACATCCCCAAAAGCAGCGCCCGTTTCGGTATCCAGTACCTGAAGGCGGTAGTACTCTGAGCCGCGCTCATCGTAGCCATAAACAATCCGGCCATGGTCCGGACTGTGATTGACGCCGCCGAGATTGAAATAGGCTTTGCCCTCAGCCATGGCATCACCATCTAGGAGAACGGTCTTTTCACCGCCTTCGCGATCCTGGCGGCAATATCTTGGGTGCTGGCCCCCGATCACATAGTCGACAAAATACGCGAAAGGTCCATCCACCGAAGGAGGCGAGGAATCGTCCTCCTTGATACGGCCCTTCATTTCCGCAAACAAGGTTGCTTGCAAGTCTTCCGTATCTTTGAGTTTGTGTTCTGTGTAGGCGTTTTCTGCCTCCAGGTAGGCGCCGATTTCTTTGTCGAGCGCCTCCGGTTCCCGCATCACTTCCTGCCAGTTATCTGCGCGCAGCCATGCATATTCATCCGCTCGTTCAATTCCATGATGCTGGGTCACAACCGGTTTTGGCTGTGCGCGTGGCGGTGAAGGTTCGCGTGCGGTCATGTGGTTTTATTGTCCTCAGTCTTTTTCATCA
Organism: Hyphomicrobiales bacterium; assembly: GCA_021775795.1. Taxonomy (GTDB): domain Bacteria; phylum Pseudomonadota; class Alphaproteobacteria; order Rhizobiales; family JAJFHB01; genus JAJFHB01. Next base: position 11,444 of record JAJFHB010000441.1, read on the forward strand.
GGTTCAAGCGTGAGCGCCACGCCGTTCATGCAGTAGCGTTGGCCGGACGGGGCAGGACCATCGGGAAAGACATGGCCCAAATGAGCTTCACATTTGGCACATCTGACCTCGGTGCGGACCATGAACAAAGCCCGATCCTTGTGCTCGCTTACCGCGTCGTCCGCGACGGCTTTATAGAAGCTGGGCCAGCCGGTGCCTGAATCATATTTGGTCTCTGATCTGAACAACGGTTCCCCGCAACACACACAGGTGTAGGTTCCAGCAGTCTTGTCGTCCCACGAAGGATGGCTGAAGGCGCGCTCCGTGCCGTGCTCGCGGGTCACGTAATATTGTTCCGGCGTCAACTCCTGACGCCACTCGGCATCTGATTTTTCAGCCGGAGCTTTTGTCTTTGTATTGCTGTCAGAACTTTCCATCTTCTGCCTCATTCATAGAAAAGGGTAATTGTTTCCGCCACCAGCGCAGGTTTCTCGGCACCTTCAATCTCCACCGTCACGGTGCTTGTCGTCCGCAAAGTTCCTGAGCCGAGAACCGCCTTGTTGAGAAACAATCGGCCGCGCAGCCGCGATCCAACCGGAACCATACTCATAAAGCGTACCTTATTGGCCCCATAGTTGATGGCTCGCGCAACAGATTTAACCGCCAGGATTTCCTGTGAAAACTTGGGGATCAGAGACAAGGTGAGATAGCCGTGCGCGATAGTCGACATGCTCAGCTCCCTTCTGGTGCGATCCGGATCCACATGAATCCATTGATGGTCGCCGGTGGCGTCAGCGAACATGTCGATACGATCTTGTGAAATTTCAAGCCAGTCGCTGAAACCGATTTCTGTGTCTCTCAGCTCAGCCAGCTCCGCCAAGTTACCAAATTCCCGCATATTTCCATCCTTTCAGGGGAAAGCGCTGCTACCAGTTCGTTTAAAGTTCATACGGAACCGTTCGATGGTGTCAAATCGGTTCCACATGAACAACAACCGATCTTGTGCGGGATTAGGTGGGCCAAGGCAAATTTTGAGGAATATGGAATCATTCAAATTTTCAGTAAATTCGAATCTAAATATAAAAAACATTGTCG
>JAJFHB010000442.1 GCA_021775795.1 Hyphomicrobiales bacterium
GTATCTACGAAAAATTTCATGCAATTATCCTGATTTCTGAGCACCGTCGGCTTGTTCCCGGCGCTCGTCGTAGGGTCACGATAACTCCACTTCGGTTTCAGCAAAGTTTACGGATATCTACCCTTTCATGTGTGCCGCAGAGGCGCAATAGAGCCACATGCTTGTTGCCTCCGGCCACTCCTGTAACACTGCCGTCCATGTCTTCTGATTCTCAAGGTGCATTCTCAAAGCGTGTGGTGGAGGTGATGCTGCCTCTGGCACTGCCTGTTTGCTATTCCTATTCCGTGCCCGCCGGCTGCACGGCAGCGCCTGGTGATTATGTGCGTGTGCCCCTGGGGCCGCGCGAAGTCATTGGTGTGGTCTGGGACAGCGAAGGGGAGGGTGAAGACAAGGTGGATGCGGCCAAGTTGCGGCCCCTCAATGAAGTCTATGACACGCCGCGCATGCCCGAAGTGCAGCGCCGCTTTGTGGAGTGGGTGGCGACCTACACCATGAGTGAACCGGGTGCCGTTCTGCGCATGTGCCTGCGAGTGGCGGAAGCTCTTGGACCGGAAAAAGTGCGCATCGGCTACCGGGCGGGCGGCGAGTTACCGCAACGTATGACACCGCAACGGCAGCGGGTGCTGGAAGAAGCGGACGAACACTTTGCCAGGCCCGCTCTGGATCTTGCCCATGCTGCCGGAGTTTCCACCGGCGTGATCAAGGGGCTTGCCGATGCAGGCACGCTGATTGCTGAAAAGCTGCCGGCTTTTGCCCGGTATCCGGTGCCTGATCCGAGCGCGGGCGGCTTCAAACTCAACAAGGCGCAGGAGGTGGCGGCAAAAGCCCTGCGTGCTGCAGTGGCTGAGCGAAACTTTTCCGTTTCCCTGCTCGATGGGGTTACGGGGTCTGGCAAAACAGAAGTTTACCTGGAAGCCGTTGCGGCAACAGTTGCTGCTGGACGTCAGGTTCTGGTGTTGTTGCCAGAGATAGCGCTCACGTCCGAATTCCTGAAGCGTTTTGAGAGACGTTTTTCCTCTTCGCCAGCGGAGTGGCACTCAGCTGTCAGGCCGCGCGAGCGCGAACGGGTCTGGCGCGCGGTTGCCCGAGGCGAGGCCCTTATTGTTGTCGGCGCCCGCTCAGCGCTGTTTCTGCCATTCAAGGACCTTGGCCTTATCATCGTCGATGAAGAACACGAGACCGCCTACAAACAGGAAGATGGTGTTTCCTATCATGCCCGTGACATGGCCGTGGTACGGGCATCGCTCGGGGCATTTCCTGTTGTGCTTGCGTCGGCCACGCCGTCGCTTGAAAGCATGTTCAATGTGGAGGCGGGACGCTACCGCCATGTCACCCTGCAATCGCGGCACGGATCTGCAGGATTGCCTGAAGTCGAGCCTATAGACATGCGTGCAAATGCGCCGCCGACGGGCTCATGGATTTCGGAGGTTTTGGGGCAGGCGATCAGCGAAACGCTTGAGGCCGGTGATCAGGTTCTGCTTTTTCTCAACCGCCGGGGCTATGCGCCATTGACCCTGTGCCGTCATTGCGGGCACCGGTTTTCCTGTCCAGACTGTGATGCCTGGCTGGTTGAACACCGCTTTCGCCGCCAGCTCATGTGCCATCACTGCGGCTACACAATTGCGGTGCCGCAGGAATGCCCCAGCTGCAGTTCGGAGGGCACGCTGGTTGCGTGTGGTCCAGGAGTCGAGCGTCTGGCGGCAGAGGTGGCGGAACGGTTTGGCGACCATTCAATGGTCATTTTGTCGAGCGACCTCAGCCGGGGCGAAACCCTGCGGGAACTTCTCGATGACATTACAAAAGCCAAGTACCAGATCATTATCGGCACACAGCTGGTCGCCAAAGGGCACCATTTCCCGGGCCTGACACTGGTGGGTGTGGTGGACGGGGACCTGAGCCTTGGTAATGGTGATCTGAGGGCGGCGGAACGCACCTACCAGGTGCTCTGCCAGGTCGCAGGACGAGCCGGCCGCGGTGATAAACCGGGGCGCGCCCTGATTCAGACGTTTCAGCCGGAACATCCGATTATCAAATCGCTGGTGGCGCGGGATCGGGAGAGTTTCTATCAATATGAACTCAAAACCCGCGACCGCGGCGGGCTGCCTCCCTATGGGCGTTTTGCAGCTCTTATCCTTGCCGGGGTCGACCAGGATACGGTCAATAGTGCCGCCTCGCGCATTGCCCGGGCAGCGCCCCGCTCCGATGCCATCCGCATTCTTGGACCCGCGCCTGCGCCCATGGCCGTTGTGCGCGGGCGCTATCGCGTGCGTTTTTTGGTCAAGTCGGGCCGGGACATTAACATTCAGGCCTTCCTTCATGCCTGGCTCGACCCGATAAAACTGCCGGGTTCGGTGCGCCTGCAGATTGACGTTGATCCATACAGCTTTATGTAAGGGGCAGAAAAACGTTGAGTCTTTCTGCAGTTATCCGGCTCAGATAGACTCCAGAGAGCTTCTCATCGAGATGGAATCGGTTTAGCGGTCTTGTGTGTGCAATTTGCACATGCATGGTTCCCTATGACGTCTGCTTCGAGTAAAGTGCCTCTGAGAATTATGGGGTCTGCGCGACAATCCGTCCAAGTCAGTGAGTTGCGCGGGAGAACACCTTGTGTTAGAGGGTTGCCGGCTGCAGGGGAACGATCAAGCCAAACAATTCCTTGCATAGAAAAATAAAGTAATTTCAAAGGGTTGGCGTTTCTGCATTCCGGAAAACACGACGCTTTGAAATGTGCTGGAGAGAGGGACAGTGACGGGCCAGAATTCCACCGTCGAGGGTATGCCCGGGCGCTATGCGACCGCTTTGTTTGAGCTCGCTCAGGATGCAAAGGCGCTTGACGGCGTCGCGCAGCATCTTGACGGCTTTATAACCCTGATGAACGAAAGCAAAGACTTGTCGCGTCTGGTGCGCTCGCCGGTATTTTCGGCGGATGACCAGCTTCGCGCGGTATCTGCGGTCATGGAAAAGGCAGGCATTGATGGCCTGACTGCGAATTTCATCAAACTGGCGGCCCGCAACCGGCGGCTTTTTGCCATTGATGATATGGCTTCTGCCTATCGCAGCCTGCTGGCATCGGCGCGGGGCGAGGTCAGCGCGCAGGTTACGTCGGCTCTTCCCTTGAGTGCGGCGCAGGTCAAATCCCTGAAAGCCTCTCTCAAAGCTGCCGTTGGCAGCGACGTGCAGCTTGAAAGCTCCGTCGATGAAACACTTCTTGGCGGCCTGGTGGTCAAAGTCGGCAGCCGTATGGTCGATACATCACTCCGTACAAAACTGAACAATTTGAAACACGCTATGAAAGAGGTTGGCTGATGGACATTCGGGCCGCTGAAATTTCCGCGATCCTTAAGGATCAAATCAAAAACTTCGGGCAGGAGGCGGAAGTCTCGGAGATCGGCCAGGTGCTGTCCGTTGGTGATGGTATCGCGCGCGTTTATGGTCTCGATAACGTGCAGGCTGGTGAAATGGTTGAGTTTCCAGGCGGCATTCGCGGCATGGCGCTCAACCTGGAAGTCGATAACGTCGGTATCGTTATTTTCGGCGATGACCGCACCATCAAGGAAGGCGATACGGTCAAACGGACCGGCGCCATCGTGGAAGTGCCGGTTGGCAAGGGTCTGCTCGGTCGAGTGGTTGATGGTCTTGGCAACCCAATCGACGGCAAGGGCCCGATTGAGGCAACCGAACGCAAGCAGGTTGACGTCAAGGCGCCGGGTATTATTCCGCGCAAATCCGTGCATGAACCGATGCAGACCGGTCTGAAGGCGATTGACGCACTTATTCCGGTTGGCCGCGGACAGCGCGAACTGATCATTGGTGACCGCCAGACCGGTAAGACCGCGGTTATCCTCGATACGATGCTCAATCAGAAAAGCATCAATGAGGGTGATGATGAATCGGCCAAGCTTTATTGCGTCTATGTGGCAATTGGGCAGAAGCGTTCAACAGTCGCGCAGTTTGTGAAAGTTTTGGAAGAAA
>JAJFHB010000443.1 GCA_021775795.1 Hyphomicrobiales bacterium
AGGCGATATCATCAGCCCTGACGTTTCCACGCTCATCCAGTTCAACACCCAGATCCGATAGCAACCCGTCGTGTACCGGGTGCACAAAGCCCATGGCCAGCAATACAAGGTCGGCCTTGAGCGTAAACTCTGATCCCTCAATCGGTTTGAAATCACTCTCTACCTGCACGCAGTTGGCTTTGCTGACGTGCCCCATTTCGCCTGAAAAATTCTGCGTCAAGACACTGAAATCCCGCGAGGCGCCCTCAGCCTGGCTGGAAGAGGTTCGCATTTTCAGGGGCCAGTGCGGCCAGGTCAGATCCTTATCTTCCCGATCCGGTGGTGTCGGCATGATTTCAAGCTGCGTAACCGAAAGTGCACCCTGTCTGAATGACGTGCCGATGCAATCAGATCCGGTGTCACCACCGCCAATGACAAGCACATGTTTGCCGGCGGCAAGGATGGGCTCAACGGCGCCCAGTTGCTCACTTCCGTTGCGCCGGTTTTGCTGGGGCAGAAACTCCATTGCAAAGTGGACGCCATCCAGTTCACGCCCGGGAATGGGCAGGTCGCGGGGTTTTTCCGAGCCTGTGGTCATCAGAATGGCATCGTATTCCGCTTCCATCTCGGCCACGGATTTGTCAACACCGATGTGAATGCCGTAGATGAAGGTCACGCCTTCAGCTTCCATCTGAGAAACGCGCGCGTCGATAAGATGCTTTTCCATTTTGAAGTCGGGAATGCCGTAGCGCAGAAGGCCACCGGCCTTTTCGTGCTTTTCATAGAGGCTCACGTCATGACCGGCACGGGCGAGCTGTTGGGCTGCAGCCATCCCGGCGGGGCCAGAGCCGACAATTGCCACTTTCTTGCCGGTGCGTGTCTCGGCGATTTCCGGATTTGCCCAACCCTCGGTAAGGGCTCTGTCGGCGATGGCACATTCAATGGTTTTGATCGTGACCGGATTGTCGTCGATGTTGAGTGTGCAGGCAGCTTCACAGGGAGCGGGACAGATCCGTCCGGTAAATTCAGGGAAGTTGTTGGTTGAGTGAAGATTGCGGGAAGCTTCGCGCCAGTCTTTCCGGAAAACGAGATCATTCCAGTCCGGTATCTGGTTGTTGACCGGACAGCCGCTGTGACAAAAGGGAATGCCGCAGTCCATACAGCGTTCCGCCTGGCGTTCGACGTCGCGGCCTTCAAGGGGAATGATAAATTCCCGGTAGTTGCGAACCCGATCCGCGGCCGGTTTGTTGCGTCGCTCCTGCCGGTCAATTTCGAGAAACCCTGTAATCTTGCTCATTATTGTTTGCCTCCACTGAGGCCGATGGCCATCTCGCCGGTTGCCGGCGCCTGCTCAATTTCCAGAAGGGCACGGCGGTATTCAACCGGCATGACTTTCACAAATTTGGGAAGATATTCGTCCCAGTTTGCCAGGATTTTGCTCGCCAGATCGGAGGCCGTGTAGCGGGCGTGGTTTTCGATCAGCTGATGCAGTCGTTCTGCATCGAAGCGCGTCATGTCCTTGCCAATGTCAACCAGACCGTGGCTTTCAAGGTCTCCGCCCTGGTGGGCCGTGCGCTCCAGGGACTCATCTTCCGCCGTGATCGGGGCAAGATCCACCATGGCCAGATTGCAGTGCCGTTCAAAGTCTCCGGCTTCGTCCAGCACATAGGCAATGCCGCCGCTCATGCCGGCCGCAAAATTGCGACCCGTGGGGCCCATAACGACAACAATTCCGCCTGTCATATATTCGCAGCCGTGATCGCCTGCACCCTCGACAACGGCAATGGCACCGGAATTGCGAACGGCAAAGCGCTCACCGGCAACACCGCGGAAGTAGCATTCACCCGATATGGCGCCATAGAGGACCGTGTTGCCGACGATAATGCTTTCCTCGGGTATAATGCCGGAATTGGCCGGCGGACGGATCACAATGCGGCCGCCGGACAGACCTTTTCCAACGTAATCGTTTGCCTCGCCCACTAGATCAAGAGAAACGCCCTGGGCGAGGAAAGCGCCGAAGCTCTGACCGGCGGTTCCCTGCAGGGAGATGCAGATGGTGTCTTCAGGCAGGCCGGCATGGCCATAACGTTTGGCAATCTCTCCCGATAACATGGCGCCCACTGTGCGGTCCGTGTTGCGGATGGGCAGTGAAATGCTCACCGGCTTTTTATCTTCCAATGCAGGTTGTGCCTGGGCAATCAGCTTGCGATCGAGGATGTCGGCTATAGGGTGTTGCTGGCGCTCTGAATTGAACACGGCAACATCGCTGCCCACTTCCGGCTTGTGAAAGATATTTGCAAAATCCAGCCCATGAGCCTTCCAGTGATCGATGGCTTCGCGCTTGTCGAGGCATTCGGTCTGTCCGATCATTTCGCTGAAGTTTCGGAAGCCCAGAGCCGCCATGAGTTCGCGCACCTCTTCTGCCACGAAAAAGAAATAGTTGATGACATGCTCAGGCAGGCCGGTGAACTTCTTGCGCAGTTCCGGGTCCTGGGTGGCGATGCCGACGGGGCAGGTGTTGAGGTGGCACTTGCGCATCATGATGCAACCT
>JAJFHB010000444.1 GCA_021775795.1 Hyphomicrobiales bacterium
GTCGCTCAGCGACGTGGCGGCAAAACCATTACGCCAAAACGCACCCAGTGCCGCCCGGCGAACAGTCTCTTCGCTGAATTGTCTCGGACGGCCCATGTACCTAAAATCCATCTGTGGACCGGAAAAGTCAACGGCAACGGCCCGGAAATCAGAGAAACAAAAAGCATCAGGTGTTAGGATCGAACGCATTGAACCAACCGATCATGCACGCGATTGTTAATGCTGGAAGACTTGTCCCATGACACAGATCAAAGCCTTGTTCTTCGATGTTTTCGGAACCGTCGTCGACTGGCGCACGAGCGTCATTCGCGAGCTTTCCGACTTTGGCGCTGCTCACAAACTTGATGCTGACTGGACGGCAATTGCAGACCAGTGGCGTGGCCTCTATCAACCTTCCATGGAAGATGTGAGGAGCGGTCAAAGGCCGTGGATGATCCTGGATGAGCTTCATCTCGAAAGCCTCCAGGTGCTTTTGAAGCAGCACAAACTCGAAGGCCTGACCAGTGAGGATATCGCTGACCTGAACCGGGCCTGGCACCGCCTCGATCCCTGGCCCGACTGTGTCGAAGGGCTTACACGCCTGAAAGAGAAGCTCATCCTCTCTACTCTGTCGAACGGCAACACATCGCTACTGGTGAGTATGGCGAAACGCGCGGGCCTGCCCTGGGATGTGATCCTTGGTGCCGAAACAGCGCAGGCCTATAAGCCTCTGCCGCAGGCGTATTTGCGCAATATGGCTCTGCTCGATCTTCAACCCACCGAGTGCATGATGGTGGCCGCCCACAATGATGACCTCGCAGCAGCCGCTGCACTTGGCATGCGCACGGCCTTCGTTGCCCGGCCGTTGGAATATGGTCCGCATCAACACAAGGACGTCGAGGCGGAGCAGGACTGGGACGTCATTACCAACAGTATGATCGGACTCGCCGACGCGCTTGAATGCTAATGCCTGTTGTTTGCGCTGGATCAACATCCGACGTCAACGACATCGCTACACTCCTTCCAAGCTACAGCAGGCAGGAGCAAATTGGGTATGACAAGGCACGACGCACAGACACGACGCAGAAACGCGGGCATTCTTACAATTTGTGGCATCGTGGGTTTGCTGTTCATGAGCGAACACAGCGCATTTGCCGATGAAGCGGAAAACAATCTTGTTGTGAGGATGCAAACAGAGCAGGGACACGAGATTGCGCAAACCTGGTGCAGCAACTGTCATGTGATTGAAGCAAACGGAGAGGGCAGCATCGTCACGGAGGCCCCAACCTTCCAGGAGCTCGCGGGACGGGAAAACCAGAGTGATGCCACTCTTCGGGCCTTTCTAAACAAGCCTCACGAACCCATGCCACCGCTCAGTCTGGCGCGCGAGGAGATCGATGGCCTTATCGCCTACATCCTCAGCCTCGCACCAGCACCGCAAGACTAGGCACAAACAGGGCGAAACCAACTTCGGTCAGGAGCGCTCAGGCGATGCGCACCAGCTCCTCTGCCGGTGCAAGAAGCGTTTCCACGCCCGCTTCATCCAGGGCATCTTGCAATTCCCGGTCCGGAGCCTTGTCGGTGATCAGCTGGTGAAAACCGTCAAGCCCGCAGACTGACACCAGACCGGAGCGGCCAAACTTCGAATGGTCCGTCACGATCGAGGCCCTCTGCCCGCAGGTCAGGGCAATGCGGGCAAACTCAGCCTCCTGCAGATTATAATCCATGGCGCCGGCCTCCGCATCAAGCGCACCGATGGAGATCATCACATGACGCACCCTGAAGCGTTTGATGAACTCAATTGCGGAAGCACCAAACGCTGCACCATTGTCGCCCCGCAACTCGCCACCGGCCATGTAAACAATATTGTCATTCACCGTGGCCAGCGTCCGGGCGATATCGGAAGAGTTGGTAACCACCGTCAGTCCGCGCCGGCGCAACAGTTCCCGTGCCAGCACTGATGTGGTCGTTCCCGTGTCCAGCAGCACTGTGTCCCCATCGTTGATCTGGCTTGCAGCAAGTTTCGCGATAGCCCGTTTGGCATAGGCATTTTCCCGCATGCGCTTTTCAAAACGCGCCTCCCCCACTCGGTGCGGCAGCGTAACCGCGCCGTGTACCTTCAGAAGTTCCCCGATCTCGGTCAGAGGCTTCACATCACGTCGGATCGATTCATGCGAAACCCCGAAACGGTCGGCCAGAGCTGATATGGAACAGGTTCCTTCTTCCCGCACGATACGGAGAATTTCCGCATGCCGCTTTGAATGACGAGGCGATGGCGTCTGGCTCATTTGAAGGCTTTCATCGTCAACATTTGCCGGTAGTGTGCCCTCATTACCCTAAAAAACGCAAATTTATTTGCCCCAAAGCCACAAAATCCCACAAAGTGATTGACAGGGGTCCCTCCCGGCGCAAAACTTTCCCGGTACTGCATTGCTTCCGGCCCGACAGGGTCTGCTAACCATGGAAACGCGTGCCGCACATAAGACCGCTCGGGAGGAGCCAAATGACAAAAATGTTCCACAATTCGAAGATGCTTATTGGTGCGCTTGCCGTCGCTGCAGCCACCGCAACAGCTGGCCCTGTATTGGCAGACGCCGAATCACAGGACCCGATCAGAATTACACTGCACGACTGGACCGGCCAGTTGATCACCACCCAGATCATGGGTGAAGTGTTGATCCGCGCCGGCTACAACATTGAATATGTTCAAGCTGACTACATTGCTCAGTTCGCCGGATTGAAAGAAGGCGATCTGCATCTGGCAATGGAAATCTGGGAAACCACGGGCCGTGATGCGATGGACGAAGCCACCGCAACCGGCAACGTCGTCAATCTCGGTGAAACCGGTATGCAGGCCATCGAGGAATGGTGGTATCCGACATACATGAAAGAGCTTTGCCCGGGCCTGCCCAACTGGGAAGCCCTTAATGACTGCGCTGAAGCATTTTCAACCCCGGAAACAGCACCCATGGGGCGCTACCTTGGCGGCCCTGTAACCTGGGGTGGCTTTGACGATGAACGCGCCGAGGCGCTTGGTCTTGACTATGAAGTGGTGCACGCAGGTACAGACGCGGCCCTGTTCGCTGAGCTGGAATCAGCATACCAGCGTCAGGCACCCATTTTGCTGTGGATCTACGCACCGCATTGGGCACCCGCAAAGTACGAAGGCGAATGGGTCGAATTTCCCGCTTACACCGCCGAGTGCTACAGCGATCCTTCCTGGGGCTCCAACACGGATGAAGCCTACGACTGCGGCAAGCCACGCGGTCCCATCTGGAAAGTCGCATGGGCAGGTATGGAAGACAAATGGCCGGGCGCGCACACTGCTGCCGTCAAATTCGACGTAAATAATGACGAAATGGGCGCCATGGTGTCCGCCGTCGATCTTGAAGGTCTGAGCGTTGAAGAGGTTGTTGCATCCTGGATGGCGAGCAATGAAGCCCGCTGGTCAACCTGGATCCAGTAGCACCGGTACGAGGTCAGACAAGGGGCAGCCGGTTGGCTGCCCCTTTCTTTCCCAATCGCTAATTTAGTTCCGCATCGCATTAGGCAATCGAAAGCGGTTGCGTGGTGAGGCTTTGACGCCTCCGCGCTGATCGGAGGGGCGGCATGACAACGGCTGAAGTGAAACTTGCTTGCAAGTCCATATGGAAGCTGTTTGGTCCAGGCGCGGATAAGGCACTTTCCCAAAACCCCGATCTATCGCTCGAAGAAATCCAAAATCACGGGCTGATAGGAGCTGTACGCAACGTCTCGCTGGACGTGCTGGAAGGCGAAATATTCGTCATCATGGGCTTGTCGGGGTCCGGCAAATCCACACTGGTCCGCTGCATGTCCCGACTTATCGAGCCGACAGCAGGACAATTGTTGTTCGGTGACATTGATCTCCTGCAGGCAAGTGCTGCTGAAATGATTGAAATCAGACGCCATCGCATGGGGATGGTGTTTCAGCATTTTGCCCTGCTGCCGCACCTCACTGTCCAGGGCAACGTCGCCTTCCCGCTGGAGGTCCAGGGAGTTGCCCAGGCTGAGCGGTTGGAACGCGCCCGCGAAGTTATCGAACTTGTCGGTCTCAAGGGCCGCGAACATTACTACCCCAGAGAGCTTTCCGGCGGTCAGCAGCAACGCGTCGGCATCGCCAGATCTCTCTGCGTCGAGCCGGAACTGTGGTTCCTCGATGAACCCTTCTCGGCCCTCGATCCGCTTATCCGGCGCGAAATGCAGGATGAATTCCTGCGCCTGCAAAAGCTGCTTGAGAAAACCATCGTCTTCATCACTCATGATTTCGACGAAGCTATCCGCCTGGCGGACCGCGTCGCGATCATGAAGGACGGCGCCGTTGTACAGGTCGGCACACCGGAAGATCTGGTGGTGCGGCCGGCCACATCCTATGTGGCGGAATTCACCCGCGATGTTTCCCGCGCCAAAGTTCTCTCCGTTGCGGCCATCATGACCGCCCTGCCCGCACGCGCCCCAAAGGGCGGTTATGCCGGGGAAATCCCCGGCGCCATGCGCATCTCGGACCTCGCCAGTGAAATGCGTGGCCAGGACAAACCGTTTGCCGTGGTGGATGCGGATGGCAAGCGCATCGGCAGCATATCCCGTGACGATGTCATCGAAGTGTTGATGGAGGGATGATCGCATGACCGACATGCCCTCTTCGCAGGAGGAAACCGTCACCAGCGGCGATCACAAAGACCTGGCGCCTTTCTATCGGCGTCCGTTGTTTGCGGTTTGGATGGCAGCATTAACTGCAGCTTTCGCCTTCGCCATGTTTATGGAGTCACATCTCCCGTGGGCCTTCAAATATCCCAAGAGCTGGCGTCTCAAATTATACTGGGACGGAAAGTTCGTTGAACTGAAGGTCTGGATAAGCCAGTTGATGAAGTGGCTCGTTGATGATGCCACTTTCGGCCTGTTCACGTTCAAAGACCTTACCCGGAAAATATCGGAAGTTATCGAACAACCCTACAATCTGGCGATAAGCCTGTTTTCCAGTGGCTATATGGAAGGCCAGGGCTCCGCCGCCATCCAGCATCTGCCGCCGCTGTCATGGATTGCTGTGATCGTCATCGTCGTCGCGCTGGCCCGCTTCGCCAAGGACTGGAAGCTGGCGGCCCTTGTGGGTTGTTGTTTCTTCTATCTCGCGCTCTTCAATCAATGGTCGAGCGCCATGGTGACTCTGTCTTCCATTGTCATTGCTGTTCCATTCGGGGTCATCGGCGGCCTGCTCATCGGCATCGGCGCACACAGGTTTCGCTGGTTTGAGCGCATCATCTCACCGCTTCTCGATCTTATGCAGACCGTACCGGTGTTCGCCTATCTCGTTCCCATTCTTGTGTTGTTCGGCTTCAATCCCGTCTCGGCAATAATCGCCACCATCATCTATGCCATGCCGCCCATGGTGCGCATAACGCTGCTGGCCTTCAAACAGGTTCCTGGCGAAATCATTGATCTGGGCAACATGATCGGCTGCAAACGCTGGCAGATGACGTGGAAAGTCATGGTGCCCGCGGCATTGTCAGGGCTGATGGTCGGCGTCAACCAGGTGATCATGCTGTCTCTCAACATGGTGATCATCGCCTCGATGATCGGTGCCGGCGGGCTGGGTTTTGATGTGCTCTCCGCCCTCAGGCGTCTCGATATCGGCGGCGGCATCGAGGCCGGCATCGGTATCGTCGTCCTCGCCATTGCACTGGACCGCCTGTCCCAGGCCTTTGCCGAACGGACTGCACAGCAAAGCCACACCGAACGGTCCGAGAGTGTTTGGCAACGCCACCCCTACATGTTGACCTGCGGTGCAGTGGCAGTTGTGTCCGGGGTCATTGGCCTTGCGTGGGGCTGGGTTCAGGCCTGGCCGGAAGCCTGGTCTCTCACCACAGGTACCTTC
>JAJFHB010000445.1 GCA_021775795.1 Hyphomicrobiales bacterium
CTCCTGGCGCGGCGGCAGCGTGATCGGATCTGGCGTGAGATCCTCATAGGGAATCATAGTGAGCAGATGGCTGATGCAATTCAGCCGCGCCCGCTTCTTTACATCCGCATCAACCACATACCAGGGCGCCTGTTTGATGTCCGTATAGAGGAACATGTCGTCCTTCGCCTTGGAATACATGTACCATTTCTTGCGGCTCTCCAGATCCATGGGCGAGAGCTTCCATCGTCTCGTCGGATCATAGATACGCTTTTGAAATCGTCTTTCCTGCTCAGAATCGCTGACCGAAAACCAGTATTTGATCAATATGATTCCAGAGCGAACCAGCATCCTCTCGAACTCCGGAGAGCTGCGCAGAAACTCCCGATACTCCTCCTCGGTGCAGAAGTTCATGACCCGCTCAACGCCGGCGCGGTTGTACCAACTGCGGTCAAAGAGAACCATCTCTCCAGCCGCCGGCAGGTGCGAGACATAGCGCTGGAAATACCATTGGGTCTTTTCCCGCTCGCTGGGAGAGGGTAAGGCTGCAACACGGCAGATACGTGGATTGAGGCTTTGGGTAATCCGTTTGATAACCCCACCCTTACCGGCAGCGTCACGGCCTTCAAACAGCACCACGACGCGCAGCCGGCGCGCTTTGATCCATTCCTGCAGCTTGACGAGCTCAATCTGCAGCTCAGCCAGTTTTGCTTCATAAAGTTCGTTGTTGATTTTCTTGCGCTTCGGCCGTTCAGGTTCCGGCAGCGCGCTGATTTCGATCTCCATTTCATCAGCAACGGCTGCATCAGCCGATGCGCCGTTCGCAGAAGTCTCTACTTCGCGGCCTGCTTTTGAAGTGGCACTCTTGCTCTGTGTTTTCTTCGTGCTCTCGGTCGTCGTCTTCTTTGCCATAACGCCCTCCCATACTCGTCTTGTACCCAGACGGCAGTATGCTAGCACAATTTCGCAAAATTGCAGGCTGACCCCGGAACAGAACCCGTCCTGGGATTCAATACTGCGATTGGGGGTAAGAAAGTTCTATTCGTGCGGCGGCGTGCCATCAAGCGGGATGGCGGCATCCGCTTTCGACTGCCGCAGCATCAAGGTTGTCTTGACGCTGTCCACATTGGGAGCCGACGTCAATTCGGTAATGACGAAATCCTGGGCGGACGCCAGATCCGGTGCCACGCACTTGAGGATGAAATCGATCTCACCGCTCAACATGTAGCACTCGCGCACCACCGGCCAGGATGCCACCTTTTCCTCAAACGCAATGAGATCGACTTCTGCCTGGCTGTGCAGCCCGACCATTGCGAACATGGTGACATCGAAGCCAAGCAGTTTCTGCTCAAGAATGGCCCGGTATCCGGTGACGATGTTGGCCTTCTCAAGCGCCCGCACACGGCGCAGGCAAGGGGGCGGCGAAACACCGACGCGCCGGGCCAGTTCCACATTGGTAATACGGCCGTTCTGCTGCAGTTCATGCAGAATACGCCAGTCGATGGCATCGATGGTGAAGCTTTTGGTCAAGGGGCCTCTCTTGCGTGCCTGCGGATGACATTCAACTAATATCAATTGCGCTTACCAATGCGCAACAATAAGTCGATCTTCAGCAATATTATTTCGTGCAGGAGCCAGCCGCAAGCCCCTTCCGCATGCGTGAACATGCGCAGCTCACAACCAAAATTTTGCTAGGGAGAAGCGATGATGCCCGAGCCACACGCCCAGGGCAAAACAACCAGCCGCAAGGTCTAGCGGCGCCGGAAGTTCTTGCGCTGCTGCGAGCGTGTCGCAGGCGCCCTTTCGTCCTTGTGGCGATAGATGATACGGCCCTTCTCCAGGTCGTACGGGGTCATCTCAACCGTTACACGGTCGCCGACAAGAGTACGAATACGATTCTTTTTCATGCGCCCGGCTGCGTAGGCGATGATTTCATGTTCATTTTCCAGCTTCACGCGAAAGCGTGTATCCGGAAGGACGTCCGTCACGACACCCTCAAATTCCAATAGGTCTTCTTTCGTCAAATCAAAACTCCATGCTTTTGTGTCATACCGCTGAGAAACAAGGTGCCGGAACCTATGATGCTCCGGCAGCAGGCCTTTCGGCGGGTCGCCTTGCCGCCAGACACCCTTTGCCCTCGCGAGGGTCATAGAACGGATGTGGCAGAACGGCGTATGTTGGTGTGCAATCTAGGCGCACATCTGCCCCAGCGCAACAGGTGCCTGTCCTGAAGGGCAGCAAATAGTGGCCAAAATGGCCTAAAACCGGGGTTTCAGGCGCGAGTGCCGACCATTTAAGGAGTTTGCACAAAATCCACGCCACCTGTGAACAGGTTGCAATGAGGGGTTTCTGTTGTAGACGAACAGGTCTATTTTCCATGCCGACATCTGGAAATTGCACTGCGGCACCCCAAATCCTGCAGCAACCATTCGCCTGAAAGAAAAGCTTTTGCCATGACCTCGAGACACGCCAAAGTTCTGATCCTCGGTTCCGGCCCTGCCGGTTACACCGCAGCCGTTTATGCCGCCCGCGCCATGCTGGAGCCCTTGTTGATCCAGGGCATTCAACCGGGTGGTCAGTTGACGATCACGACGGATGTAGAAAATTATCCGGGCTTTGGAGAAGTCATCCAGGGGCCCTGGCTTATGGATCAGATGCGCGAGCAGGCTGAAAAGGTCGGCACGGATATTGTGTCGGACCACATTATGGAAGTTGACCTCGCACAGCGCCCCTACCGGCTTAAGGGTGACAGCGGCACAAGCTATACCTGCGATGCGCTCATTATCTGCACTGGTGCCCAGGCAAAATGGCTCGGCCTCGAGAGCGAAGAGAAGTTCAAAGGCTTTGGTGTATCCGCCTGCGCCACCTGTGACGGCTTTTTCTATCGTGATAAAAAGGTAATCGTCATGGGTGGAGGCAATACAGCTGTTGAGGAAGCGTTATTCCTCACCAAGTTTGCCTCAGAGGTCATTCTGGTTCACCGCCGCAACGAATTGCGGGCGGAAAAGATCCTTCAAAACCGGCTGTTTGCACACGAAAAAATTCGGGTGGTCTGGGATACCGTACTCGAAGAGGTGCTTGGCACTGAGCAGCCCCCTGGCGTCACCGCGGCGCGCTTGCGCAACGTCCAGACCCAGGCCGTTGAAGATGTTGAGGCCGACGGAATTTTCATTGCCATTGGTCATGCTCCTGCAACAGAGCTGTTTCAGGAACAACTGAAGATGAAACGTGGCGGCTACATCATCACTTTGCCCGATTCAACGGCCACGGAACGTGCCGGTGTGTTTGCTGCGGGAGATGTAACAGATGACATTTACCGTCAGGCCGTGACCGCCGCAGGCATGGGTTGTATGGCAGCACTTGAGGCGGAAAAATACCTGGCAGAACTCGATACCCAGAGCGAAGCCGCCGAATAGCCTGAAATTCCGGCCGAGAGAGTTCATCTCCGGGCCGCGTGTCCGGGGAGAGCCCTGGCTTTTGGAGTGACGAGAATGGACTGGGACAAGCTGCGCATTTTTCACAACGTCGCCGATGCGGGCAGCTTCACGCATGCGGGCGAGGAACTCGGCCTGAGCCAATCTGCAGTGAGCCGCCAGATCAGCGCGCTTGAGGCAGAATTGAAAGTGCCTCTGTTCCATCGTCACGCCCGCGGGCTGATTTTGACCGAACAGGGCGAGATGCTCTATCGCACGGCTCATGACGTCTTCACCAAGCTCGCGTCTGCCCAGACGAGACTCATGGATTCGCGGGAGAAACCTTCAGGCGATTTGAAGATCACAACGACCGTTGGCCTGGGCACTCACTGGCTGACGCCGCGGATCGCGGAATTTGTTGAACTGTATCCTGACATCAACGTGCAGATCCTGCTGGCAGACAGGGAGCTCGATCTCAGCATGCGTGAAGCGGATGTGGCAATTCGGCTAAGGCTGCCGACCCAGCCAGATCTCATCCAGCGTCGGCTTTTTACAGTCCACTATCATGTCTATGCCTCGCCGGAGTATCTGAAGAAAAACGGTACGCCCAGAACACCGGAAGAGCTGGACAACCATAAGATCCTGTCTTTTGGTACACCGCCTGCCTATCTCAGTACCATCAACATTCTTGAAACCACCGGCCGTCCGAATGGCGAACAGCGCAAACCCATAATGCAGATCAACAATGTATCGGGGCTCTGCCGGGCTGCAATGATGGGGCTCGGTATTGCTGCCCTGCCGGACTATGTCGTCGGTGGACGCAAGACCCTCGTACAGTTACTGACCGATTTGGATATGCCCTGCTTTGACACCTACTTCGTTTATCCAGAAGAGCTTCGCAATTCCAAACGGATCGGCGTTTTCCGGGATTTCCTCGTGTCTCAGGCCAAGGAATGGTCGTTTTAATCCGCTGCGGTGATTGCATCGGGTTGATTTTGGCGATTGAATTTCTCGGGCCATGCGCAAAACGCATAGCTCGCATGTGCATGTGTGCCTTGTGAAATTGGTTCTGATCCCCAAATATTGAGACGAACGCAGGCTTAGAAAGCAGCGTTCTCGGCGGCGGCAAACTCCCTCCCCCTTGCGCGCCCCGCCAAAAGGCCAATTACCTCACCCCAAGGTTGGCCTGACTGCCCCGATTGGGCTCAAAAAATCTGAAAGCCGGACCTCCCTCCCCCCCGGTCCGGCTTTTTTGATTTCAGACGGAGAATCTTCGCAGCTTCACGCCCGAAAACTTCCCAGCACGTTGGCAACATCGCCCAGAAGGTGTTTCCCGGCTTCGGTTTCAGCCACATTCACCGTCAGCGCCACTGTGGCACCAAGTTCTGGAAAATATGCGGCCAGCGTGCCGAAATAGCCGCTGTGTGCGTAGCATCTATGTCCCGCATACATGTCCGCAAAAATTCCGCATCGATACTCACCGGGCTTTTGCTCGCGTCCATAAGCAACAGGTCCACCCTTTTGCGCTTCTACCGTACTCAACATTTCCACAAGAGTGTCGGGAGATTGAAAAACCTCCCCTGTGAACACCGCCTGATAAAACCGCATGAGGTCTGGAACCGTTGCCACAAGACCACCACCACCAAAAAGGTCTTCTGACGGGTCGTGCTCGGAAATGTCGATACCGTGGAGATATTGACGCGCCCGCTCTCCAACCCCTGTGGGATGGGCCTCAAGATTCTCAAGCCAGGTTTCCCGCAGTCCGAGCCGTTCAAACCCCACCAGATCGCGAACGGCGGCACCATAGGATGACTGCCCAGAAATCTGCTCAATGATTTCGCCGAGCTCGTTATAGCGGGTGTCAGAATATCGATATACCTCGCCTGGTTTGCCGTAAGCATCTCCCCAGGCCATCGCACCTTGCAGTTGTTCCAGACGTGTCCAGCGATGATTTCCCGGCGCCACAAGTTCGATGAACCGGGCACTGTCGCTGTAATCAAACAGGCCACTGGTATGGGTCAGCAGATGACGAGCTGTGATCAAGTCAGGATCATACCCGCCAGAGCACATAACCTCGACATGCTCCGATGGCAGATACCGGCTGATCGGCGCATCAAGATCGAGAAGACCCTGTTCCCATAAACGGAGAATCGCAACAGCCACATAAGTCTTTGTATTGCTCGCAATTCGCACCGGGTGCGCAACGGTGAGAGGTGAGCCGGTGCTGATGTCCACAGTACCCGCCGCATAGGCGAATTCGAAGGAGAAACGGGGTGCCTCAACGACGACGATAACGCCAGGAACCGCCTCGCAATCGAACAGCATCCGTTGCATCAACGATCGCAATTCTGCTTCGCCAGCCACAATATCCATCCCGTCTCCACCTTCAAATCAAATGCCCGCCGACGCGAGCCCAACCTGTTTTAACTTGTAACGCGCCCTTTCGTCAGGCACATACACGCGCCTCCATGACACAGAACATTGAAACTCTTGCAGATGGCGTGTCTGTCATCCGCTCAGCTAACAGCTGGATTGAAGGTGAAGCCCTTCAGCAGCTCCAGACCACTGCCGCTCTGCCAGGCATAACGCGGGCCGTCGGCATGCCTGATCTGCACCCCGGCAAAGGCATTCCCATTGGCGCAGCCTTTCTCTCCGAAGGTGTGATTTACCCCCACCTGGTCGGTAATGATATTGGCTGCGGCATGTCCCTATGGCAATCGGACATTCCCACCCGCAAGGTGAAACTGGACAGATTTGTTAAACGCCTCGACGGTCTTGATGACCCCTGGAACGGCAACACTTCAGAACGGCTGGCAACCTACGGGATCGAAACAGACACACCAGAATTGAGTTTGGGCACGATCGGCAGTGGAAATCACTTTGCCGAGCTTCAACGGGTCGATGATGTGGAAGACGAAGCCTGTTTCAAAAACCTTGGCCTTGATGCGGACGCAGTGCAGGTGCTCGTTCACTCCGGCTCGCGCGGACTTGGCGAGAGCATATTGCGGAGCCATGTGAACCGCCACGGCAGCGCCGGGCTGCAGACCGGCAGTACTGATTTCGAAGAGTACCTGCGGGCTCACGACGCTGCGATAATCTGGGCCACCGCCAATCGGGACCTTATCGCCGAGCGCTTCATCCGGTGCATTGGCGGCACTGCGGGGAAGAAGCTTGACCTTTGCCACAACTCGGTAACACCCGCCGAGATCTCCACGGATCAAACCTGGTTGCATCGCAAGGGTGCTGCACCGGCCAGCAACGGACCGGTTGTAATCCCGGGTTCACGCGGCAGCATGACTTACCTGGTCAAGCCGGTGGGAGATCAAAGTGAAAACGCCTGGTCGCTCGCCCATGGGGCAGGCAGACGCTGGAACCGTTCTGACAGCAAAAACCGCCTGTCGCGAAAATTCCGGCCCGCAGACCTGCGCCGCACGGAACTCGGCGGCCGTGTGATCTGCAACAACAAGGATCTTCTCTACGAAGAAGCGCCTCAGGCCTACAAAAACATCGAGCAGGTCATTTTGGATCTCGTGGACGCTGGTCTCGTCACCATTGTCGCCAGATTAAGACCAATCATCACTTACAAGACACAGCACACTTAAGCCCGGGCACCGGCCGGGGCACTAAGTGGTCAAGACCTACATGAACAGCTGCTCGTCCTCGAGGCCCTTGTACATGTCAGCAACAAACTCGCCGTATCCATTGTAGAGCTGGCTCGGCACCTTGTCCCAGAACATCGATGAACCTTCATCGATAATGCGTTCTTCCGCCTGGCTCCAGCGCCGATGCGGCACTTCCGGGTTGACGTTGGCCCAGAAACCATACTCGGCAGGAAGGATTTCTTCCCAGAAACTTTGCGGCCGCTCATCCGTAAACGTAAAGCGCACAATTGATTTGATCTATTTGAAACCATACTTCCAGGGTGTCATGAGACGCAAGGGTGCGCCATTCTGCGGCGGTGCCGGCT
>JAJFHB010000446.1 GCA_021775795.1 Hyphomicrobiales bacterium
AGAAACAACACCCAAAGCACCCGCTGCAAAAAAGACGGCCGCTGCAAAAACCACAACAACAGCAAAAAAGACAACTACCGCAAAAAATACCTCCACTGCGAAAAAGACGTCCACACCAAAGAAATCCAGCGGAGCGGCTGCTTCAACTGGCGCCAAGAAACCCCGTACAGCCCGAAAACCCTCCGGCAGCAAGTCTGCCGTGGCTGATTCCTAGGAAATAAAGTACGTGTCGGATCAGGAAATTGAGGCAACCGAAGCTCCGTTGATTGAGCATTTGACGGAGTTACGTTCCCGCCTGATGAAGGCGATGATCGGCTTTGCTGTGTTTTTCGTCGTGGCGTTCATTTTTGCCACAGACATCTTCAACATCCTGCTGATGCCCTTTGAGCGCGCCGTCGGCGGCGACGTTGAGGACGTTCAGCTCATTTACACGGCTCCGCAGGAGTACTTTTTTGTACAATTGAAAATTGGCCTGTTTGGCGGCTTTTGCTTGGCATTTCCTCTCATCGCCGGGCAGCTGTATGCATTTGTGGCACCTGGATTGTATCGCAACGAGCGCGGCGCCTTGATGCCGTTCCTGGTTGCCAGTCCGATCCTCTTCATCATGGGCGGCAGTCTTGTTTATTTTCTGGTGATGCCACTGGCGATGCAGTTTTTCCTGAGCATGGAACAAGCTGGCGTTGAAGGGCAGGCATCAATCCAGCTCGTAGCGCGGGTGAGCGAGTACTTGGGGCTGATCATGACCTTGATCTTCGCCTTTGGTCTGTGTTTTCAGCTCCCGGTGCTCATGACATTGCTGGCGCGTGTTGGGCTGGCGACTTCAGATGGCCTTCGGCGCAAACGAAAGTATGCAATTGTTGGCACCTTCGCAGTTGCTGCGGTGCTTACTCCACCCGATCCCATAAGTCAGATCGGTCTGGCACTTCCAACGCTGATTCTTTATGAGATTTCAATTCTCTGCGCACGTTCGGTTGAGAAAAAGCGTGCTGAGAACGCGGTGGATGATGAATCCGAGGCCGATGACGAGCCTGAAACGACTGCCTGACAACCTTTGTCGCAATGTCGAATCTATCGTCGCACCTGAGCGCTGCGTCTCTGGACGCTCCTAAACTGAGGGCGTATACACGAGGCGCCGGTGGTGCACGATTCTCAGTGAACGATGTTTCCAGGAACCTCCACGGGCGTAAGCGTTGTCTTGCACTGGTGCCCTCATGTTTGATTTGAAATTGATCCGGGATAACCCGGATGACTTTGACGCCGGGCTTGCCAAGCGCGGCCTTGCCCCGCTTGCCGGCCATATTCTTGAGAAGGATAAGGCACGTCGTGAGCATGTAACCAGGTTGCAGGAAGCCCAGGCGCGGCGGAATGATGTATCGAAGCTGATTGGTGCAGCCAAGGCTTCGGGCGATGAAGAAAAAGCCACAGCTCTCATTGGAGAAGTTGCCGAGTTGAAGGCGTTTGTCCAATCAGGTGAGGAACAGGAGCGCGTTTTTGACGAGGAGTTGAACGCGTTTCTGGCAGAGATTCCCAATCTACCTCTTGCAGATGTTCCAGAGGGTGCGGATGAAACCGACAACATTGAACACCACGTCGTTGGCGAAAAACCGCAGTTTGATTTCGAACCGCGTGAGCATTTCGACATAGGCGAAGCTCTTGGTCTGATGGACTTTGAAACCGCAGCCAAGATGTCCGGATCAAGATTTGTCGTTCTGCGCGGCGCGCTGGCGCGGCTTGAGCGAGCACTGGCCGCTTTCATGCTTGATTTGCATACCGGCGAAAAAGGTTATCTGGAAATTCAACCACCAATGCTGGTCCGGGATCAGGCAGTGTTTGGGACGTCGCAGTTGCCCAAGTTTTCCGAAGACCTGTTCCGCACAGAAAATGGTTATTGGCTTATACCCACAGCAGAAGTACCGCTGACAAATCTCGTCCGCGAGACGACTTTGGACGAAGACGAACTGCCGCTCCGCTTCACAGCCCACACGCCGTGCTTCAGATCAGAGGCGGGAGCCGCCGGCAAAGACACCCGCGGCATGATACGGCAACACCAGTTTTCAAAAGTCGAACTTGTGAGTGTCACCACCCCGGAAACCTCGCAGGACGAACTGGAGCGCATGCTGTCATGTGCCGAGGACGTGCTGCAACGTCTCGAATTGCATTATCGTGTCGTTGTTCTTTCGACAGGTGACATGGGATTTGGAGCACGAAAGACCTACGACATAGAGGTCTGGCTTCCTGGTCAGGATGCCTTTCGTGAAATATCCAGCTGTTCTGTCTGTGGAGATTTTCAGGCGCGGCGTATGCATGCCCGTTATCGCCCAAAGGACGGTTCCACAGTACAATATGTTCACACGTTGAACGGTTCCGGCCTGGCTGTTGGAAGAACAATGGTGGCATTGCTGGAAAACGGCCAGCGTGCCGACGGCAGTGTTGAGCTTCCAGCCGCCCTCAGACCTTACATGGGTGGCCTTGATGTAATCACCGCGGGCACATGAGGTGGGCTTCAACATGACGGTTCAATCAAAACCGAGAATACTGGTCACGAATGACGACGGCATTCATGCGCCAGGCCTGGAGGTGCTGGAACGGGTTGCGGCAACATTGTCTGACGACATCTGGGTTGTTGCACCGGAATCCGAACAAAGTGGAGCCTCCCATTCTCTCACGTTGTCTGATCCATTGCGCCTTCGCCAAATCGAAGAACGCAGGTTTGCCATCAAGGGCACTCCAACAGATTGCGTGGTTATGGCCTTGAGAAAAGTGCTACCCGAACTTCCCGATCTTGTGTTGTCAGGGGTCAACCGCGGCCAGAATCTTTGTGAGGATGTGACTTATTCCGGCACCATCGCTGCGGCGATGGAGGGCACCGTATTCGGCATTCCCTCAATTGCACTCAGCCAGTCTTATGGACTGGAAGGGTCGCGTAAGCTGAAATGGCATACCGCGGAGCAACACGCTCCAGCGCTGATCCAAAAGCTCATGGGGAACAACTGGGGGGAGGGTGTGCTCATAAACATCAACTTCCCTGATTGCGAACCAGGCGACGTCGATGGAACAGAAATAACGGTGCAGGGCAGGCGCGACCAGAATATGCTCGTCATTGATGAGCGAATAGATGCGCGGGGGCGTGACTACTACTGGTTTGGTTTCGGCAGCCACCGGAGTTCTCCAGCACAAGGTACGGACTTGAGGGCAGTTTACGATCGCCGCATTTCCGTGACCCCATTGCATTTGGATCTGACGCAGTATGACGCTATGGCTCGTTTGCGTGAGTTGATTGACTAAAACTGCACCTCCAATTCCTGGAGTGTTGCAAAGCGGTGTCAGGCGATGAACGAAGATTACCGCAAAATTCAGTTGATTATGGCGCTGCGCAACCAGGGCATCCGTGACACGCGGGTTTTGTCTGCTATCGAGCGCATTCCCCGTGAGCTCTTCGTACCTCCGGCATTTGCCGAACAGGCATATGAAAATAAAGCATTGCCGATCGAATGCGGTCAGA
This sequence comes from Hyphomicrobiales bacterium, assembly GCA_021775795.1. Taxonomy (GTDB): domain Bacteria; phylum Pseudomonadota; class Alphaproteobacteria; order Rhizobiales; family JAJFHB01; genus JAJFHB01. The sequence continues at coordinate 3,503 of JAJFHB010000446.1, forward strand.
CGATCAGTGAACCGTTCGTCGTTGCTTTCATGACGGACCGATTGCAGGTGACAGATCGGTGCAAGGTGCTCGAAATCGGCACGGGCTCTGGTTACCAGGCCGCCATCCTTTCGATGGTCTGCCGCCGCGTGTATTCAATTGAGCGCTATCGCACCTTGCTGCAGGCAGCAGACGCCCGTTTCACACAACTCCGATTGACCAATATCACCACAATGATCGCAGATGGGACAAAGGGCTGGCCCAAGCAGGCGCCGTTTGACCGCATCATGGTGACGGCAGCTGCCACAGAGTTTCCAGCGCAACTTGCCGACCAACTTCGTGTCGGCGGCACCATGATTGTTCCCCTTGAGAACGCTGAACGCCAACAGGAACTGGTCCGCGTCACCCGAACTGAAGATGGATTTGACCAGGAAACCCTACTGGAAGTGCGCTTTGTTCCACTTGTTTTGGGTACAGCTCGGGAGTTGTGACGCATTTTAAGCGGTCTTTAACAATAAGTGCTCATTCTGCCCACTTAGTGAGTTGTGGAGCGTGCGTAATGAGTACTCTAACGTATTCAAGTTTTATTCTTTCAAGGCGTGTCAAGATGATCGCCGCCGTGAGTATGGTGGCTGTGTTGGCAGGCTGTAGCTCGACGTCCGACAGGTTCGGACCGTTTGAGAACACAGACGCGAGTTACGATCCGGGGCACCCGAACGTAACTCGAGATTCAATCTATACAGGCTCGGCGGGCGATAATTCGCCTGATAGCGCGGTGTATTCAACTGACGTCACCGCGCAGCCTCTGGACTCGACGGCAAGCACACAGACGACATACACACCGCCGCCGACACAGAATGCCAGCTACCAACCGACAAATGGCGCAGTGACCGTCAATCCCGGCGATACGCTGTACAGCATATCGAGAAACCACAATGTTGCGGTTGGGGATCTGATAGCCATAAACAATCTGCAGCCGCCTTATCCAATTCAGGCCGGCCAAAGATTGTTGCTTCCCGGTTCGGCGGGAGCACAGCAGGCATCGTATAGTCCAACACAGACCCAGTCAGGTTCAAGCCAGGCGCAGGCGAGTTCTCATACGGTTCAATCCGGTGAAACACTCTTCAGCATTTCGCGAACCTATGGTCATCGTGCTGAAACTGTTGCGGCATACAACGACATAACCGATCCTTCGCGGGTTCGCGTCGGTCAGGTTCTGCGTATTCCGCCTGCAGGCTGGAGTGGAACAACAACCCAGGCTGCAGCTACACAGCAGCAAAGCACAACGACTGATGACAGTCTGAACATTACGCCGACGACGGCGCGTGCAGATGATCCGGTTCAAGAAGAGCAGGAAGTCGCAGTTGCGGCACCTCCGGCTGCTGATGACAACGAGGTCATCGAGCAGGATATTCCAGAACGCACATCGAGCCGGTTCCGCTGGCCGGTACGTGGTCGCGTGATATCTGAATTCGGTGAAAAGCCCGATGGATCACGCAATGACGGTATCAATCTTGCGGTGCCGTCTGGAACGTCCGTAAAAGCTGCTGAAAATGGCGTTGTTGCCTACGCTGGTAACGAGCTTGAAGGCTACGGAAGTCTGGTTTTGGTCAGGCATGCGGATAACTGGGTAACAGCCTATGCACATAACTCTGAGTTGTTTGTGCGGCGTGGCGATGTTGTCAACCGTGGGCAGATTATCGCCAAAGCTGGAGACAGCGGCAACGTGACAAGCCCGCAGTTGCACTTTGAAATTCGCAGAGGTGCTCAAGCGGTTGACCCGATGTTGCATCTCGCACCGAATTCGGTGGCTGGGCAGTAACCATCAGAATTCAATTAGATGTGTAAATGAGGTCCGCCGAAAGGCGGGCCTTATTTGCTTGTGGGCCAGCCGCTTAGGCCTCCAGACGCTTGCCAAGCCTGCCTGCCAGATCCTGTACGTATTGCCAGGCAACGCGGCCGGAACGCGATCCTCTTGTTGCGGACCATTCGATGGCCTCGGCCCTTAGTGTCTCTTCATCAATCTCAAGTTTGAAATGGGCCACATA
>JAJFHB010000447.1 GCA_021775795.1 Hyphomicrobiales bacterium
CTCCACCATTTCAAGCGGATTTTGGGGCTCTTCCAGAAGAGCTTGTACAGATGCCATGGATCCCCTCGCGTCCCTAGCTGCTTCAGGGTGAAGCGGCTTGTCGCCGCCACCACATATCGTGTTCAAATACGAATCACACACAACTCACAGAAACATGACGGTTGATCATGTCGGTGGCAAGCGCAGGAAACTCGTGTCCACACTGTTGTGCAGGATCAGCTGCTGCAACGTGTCTCATACGGGTGCCGGCCGCACAAAATGGCGCGTCCAAAACTGCTCTTAAGCGAGATCACGTCTTGTTTAGATGCACAGGGGATGGCGCGAGTTACACATCGGCGGCAGAAACTACTTTCTGCCAAACGGTACGGCGAGAATACAAGCGATGGAATAGTAGAACAGGAACATGACGACATATCCACCAGCTCCGGTTGGTGAGGCGCCAAACTCGTGGAACTCGAACAGTCCTGTCCACGAGAAAACGACACCCGGGATATGCCAGATTAGTAATGCGGCTAAAAAGATGAGAGTGCCGGCAACCGGCAGGAAACCGGCAAATGCGACGCCGAAAACAGCAAACGCCCAGACAAAGGCTACAATGCCCAGAATGATTTTCCAGCGTTTGGCAAAAAAGGAAATGATTGCGTCAATCATGCATCCCCTTGGCATGCATCCCTTTGGCATGCATCCCCGTGGTTTGTGCCAGAACTAGGAAGCGTCCGCGCCGGGTTTTTTGGCGGCTGTGCGTTTGCGGGCTGCCGGCTTGGGTTTTGCAAGCTTATCTATCTTTGCTTCCAGAGTGGCGATCTGGGCCTTTAGCTGTTCGTTCTCTTCGCGCGCCCGTGATGCCATTTCGCGCACGACTTCAAACTCTTCCCGGTTGACCATATCCATATCGTTGAGGATGCGCTCTGCCTGGCTGCGCATAAGAGTGTCCACTTCGTTCCGCACACCCTGGGCAGCACCGGCTGCGTTCGTAAGGACTTTTGCGAGCTCGTCAAAGATACGCGATGTCGACTGGTTCATGCTGTCGTTTCCGTTTGCAAGGAGAGAGGCGTCTCGCGCCAATAACACATGGCTTTACTATGGGTCTGTCAGCGCTGCATATCAAGGTTGATACTGAAGCACCTATGTTGCTTGACAGTGCTGCGCCGTGCATCGCAGTGTCCGCGTCATGATTGCCTTATCCATACCGTATCCGGATATCGATCCGGTCATCTTTCAACTGGGTCCGCTTGCGATCCGCTGGTACTCGCTGGCCTATGTCGCTGGATTGATCTGCGCGTGGATCTACTTGAAAAGGCTCATGCGGTCGGACGAAATATGGGGCGGTAAATCCCCGGCTACGGCACTTCACATCGACGACCTTCTGTTCTGGGGCACCTTGGGTGTGATCATTGGTGGACGCCTTGGGTCGGTACTGTTCTACGATCTGGGAAGATATCTCGACGAGCCCTTGGCAGTGTTTGCGGTGTGGCAGGGTGGAATGTCCTTCCACGGCGGCTTGCTGGGCGTTGCCTTCGCCGTTTTTGTCTATGCGAAAGTGAGGGATTTGGAGTTTCTTCCGATGATTGATGCTGTTGCGACAGCTGTGCCGATTGGTTTGTTTTTCGGGCGCATCGCGAATTTCATCAACGGCGAACTTTATGGCCGTGTAACGGACGTGCCCTGGGCAATGGTGTTTCCATTCGGCGGTCCAGAGGCGCGCCATCCCAGTCAGCTTTATGAAGCCTTCCTGGAAGGTCTTGTTCTGTTTGCCATCATTCGTCTTGGGACCCACACCTTTGGGTGGCTCAAGCGGCCGGGGCTGGTGTCCGGTGTGTTTGTCGCAGGTTACGGTGCGGCGCGCATCATGATTGAGTTTGCGCGCGAGCCGGACCGGAACATCGGATTTCTGGCTGGCGGGGTCACCATGGGTATGGCGCTTTCCGTGCCGATGGTCCTTCTGGGTGTCTGGCTTATCATTCGGTCGCAGCGGAATGCGGGGCAACCGGGCTCAGTCTCGTGACACCTCTGCACCGCGAACTGGTTCAACTCATCGAGGCGGAAGGGCCCCTGACCATCGACCGTTTTATGTCGATCTGTCTTGGTCACCCGCGATTTGGTTACTACATGAACCGTGATCCCTTTGGCCGCGGCGGTGATTTCGTGACGGCACCTGAAGTGTCGCAAATGTTTGGCGAACTTGTGGGGGTGTGGTGCGCAGAAATGTGGTCGACGCTTGGGCGCCCTGAGAGCTTTGCTGTGATCGAGCTTGGCCCTGGTCGCGGCACCTTAATGGCCGACATTGTCCGGGCAGCAGGTGTGTTGCCGGATTTCCTGCCCGCTGCGGAGTTTCATCTGGTTGAGACAAGTCCTCTCTTGCGCGGGCGACAAAGGGAAACGCTTTCCAATCTGGATGGGCGTGTCCACTGGCACGACCACATTCTTGATGTGCCGCCAGGACCTGCTCTTATTGTCGCCAACGAGTTTTTTGATGCGCTTCCGGTGCGGCAACTGGAATGGCGCACGGGGTCGTGGTGCGAGCGCGCCATCGGACTTGATGACAATGGTGAACTGTCGCTTGGTCTCAAGTATGAAGTGAGGGACACACCCTCTTTTTTGGACGGCCTGCAGGCAGCGGACGGCGATGTTGTGGAGTTGTCGCCTGATCGTGCGAATTACATGGCAGTACTGGTTGAACGGGCGCTTGCAGCCCCGCTGTACGGTTTGGTAATCGATTATGGGCATCAAAAATCGGCGCTTGGCGACACGCTTCAGGCTGTACGGGAACATGAATATTGCCAAATTGTAGATACCCCCGGTGAGAGTGATCTGACCGCGCATGTGGATTTTCAAGCTCTTGGCGCGGCTGCGACGATGGCGGGAGCCTGTGCCAGTGAGGTCATTACCCAAAGGCAATTTCTGCAACAACTCGGCATAGAGACGCGTGCTGCCCGTCTCAAGGAGGGGGCGGAGAAAACCCTGTGCGATGACATAGATCAGGCCCTTGCGCGCCTCATCGATTGTGATCAAATGGGCAACCTGTTTAAGGTCATGGCAGTTTCGTCACCCGCCATCCCCGTGCCTTACCCGTTCACTCTGGAGACCTCATGATTGAAGCCGCCAACCTCAACAAAATACCGGATGTTCGCCACGGGTTCTTTACCCGGGAAGGTGGCTTTTCTTCCGGACATTACGGCGGGCTCAACTGTTCTTACAGCTCTGGAGATGCTGCGGAAAACGTGGCACGGAACCGCGAACACATCGCAACGGCTCTGGGTGTCGAAGCGCCCCACCTGATGGTGGCACAGCAGTATCACAGCGCCGAGGTGGTGACGGTTACAACACCATGGTCGCGCGAGAATACGCCCAAAGCCGACGGCCTCGTTACCGCAATACCCAACATCGCGTTGGGAGTTACCACTGCTGATTGCGGACCGGTGCTGTTTGCAGATCAGGAGGGAGGCGTCATAGGTGCAGCGCATGCAGGCTGGCGCGGTGCTCTGGGGGGCGTCACTGATGCCACCATTGCGGCGATGGAAGGGCTAGGCGCCCGGAGAGAGCGGATATTTGCGGCACTGGGCCCAACCATATCGGGACCTGTCTATGAAGTTGGATCAGAATTGCGCGAGGAGTTTGTGACGGCTGCCAGCGCTTCTGAGCAGTATTTTTCGCCCTCTGACCGGGAAGGTCACTTTCTGTTCGATCTCCCCGCCTATATTAAGCAGCGCCTTTTTGATGCAGGAATTGCATCAGTAGAAATCCTCGGCACCTGTACATATTCGGATAAAAACAGGTTTTTCAGTTTCAGACGTACGACCCACCGCAATGAGAAAATCTATGGTTGTCAGTTGTCGGCGATAACGCTTGGCCCTGACAGTTTCATAAGGGAGGCATGATTCAATGGCTTTGCATTTTGAGCAGAATGAATACGATGCACGGGTAAAGAGTGTGACCGATCAACTGGCGGAATCCGGGCTCGATGGCATCCTCATGTTCGCTCAGGAAAGCATGTATTACCTCACCGGATACGACACCTTCGGCTTTTGCTTTTTTCAATGCCTGTATCTTGGTAGCGATGGAACACTCGCACTGCTGACGCGATCTGCCGATTTTCGTCAGGCGCAACATACGTCCACTCTCCAGGATATACGGGTGTGGACGGATGAAGGCGGCGCCCGGCCGGAAGTGCAGTTGCGCGATATGCTTGAAAGCCTGGGAGCGCGCGGCAAGCGGTTTGGGATCGAGTATAATTCTTATGGCCTGACGGCAGCGCTTGGAAAGGCGGTTGACACCGCACTGGACGGATTCTGCAGGCTCGAAGATGCCTCCGATCTTGTGCCGCAGATCCGAGTGTACAAAAGCCCGGCAGAGCTGGATTACGTGCGGCGCGCCGGTGAACTGGGAGATGCCGCCTTTGATGCGGCCGTTGCGACAATCCAAGCCGGCGCCAATGAAGGTGACATTCTGGCTGCCATGCAGGGCGCAGTGTTCTCAGGCGGGGGAGACTATCCGGGTAATGAGTTCATCATTGGCTCTGGCGCCGATGCCTTGCTGTGCCGCTACAAGTCTGGACGGCGGCAGCTGTCAGCCAATGATCAGATCACTCTCGAGTGGGCGGGTGTCTACCGTCATTATCATGCAGCGCTCATGCGTACGGCCATTGTCGGCGAACCGGCGCCCGAGCATCTGGCCATGTATGCTGCCAGCCGTGACGCCCTCGCGGCCTGCGAAGAGCAGATCAGGCCCGGCCGGACAGCCGGCGATGTGTTTGATGCTCACGCACGCGTCATGGATGCCGCAGGCCTGAGAGAGCATCGGCTGAACGCCTGCGGCTATTCGCTGGGCGCGAAATTTACACCAAGCTGGATGGATTGGCCGATGTTCTATCACGGCAATGAAGGCGTTATCGGCAAGGATATGGTGTTCTTCGCCCACATGATCTTGATGGACTCCAAATCGGGCTGCGCGATGACTCTTGGGCGTACTTACATCGTTACCGATACAGGGGCCGAGACGGTCTCGGGCGCTTCGCTCGATCTGATCAGGAAATAGTTCGTTAACCATAAGATGATGTAACGAATGTCAGCAATTTGTTTCAACGGGGTCCTGTTTGCGTATGACTGAGCCAATCGCCCCATTGACAAGGGTTCAGTCATTTAGAAAGCTGAAATCGGGCGAGGCCTGAGTTTGGCGGGTAAAATGTAATGCGGCGTTGCGTGCGGCTTTCGATTGTTCTGGTGATGCTCGGCACACTTGTCGCGACGCTATCTGCGTGTTCAGGCATTAACCGGCCATTCGCCCGGGAAAAAAGCTGGCTTGGCACCCGGGACCCGCAGGCACCGCCGGTTACGATCACCGAAATGGCAGGGGTTCCCGAAGCAACCGCATCCCGGCTTGCCGGGCAAATGTATTCGGAATCCAGACGCCGGGGTTTTTCCACGAACGTGCAGGGCGATGAACGTGACGGTTTCATCGTTGTAGGCTCGATGAGTGCATCGCCCACTGCCGAGGGGACCACGGTTGTCTATGTCTGGGATGTCTGGGATCCCACGCGCCGCCATCAACACAGAATTTCGGGACAGGAAACCATACCCGGTGCTGCGTACAGTGACCCCTGGAATGCTGTCGACGACAGCGCCATGCAGCGCATCGCCAGCCAGAGCACGGAACAGCTTGCAGGCTTTATCAGTCAGATGGGGTATGAAATCCGAATGGCGAGTGTGCCGCCGCCAGCCGAGATGCTTTCTGATGCGGCGGATTCAATCACAACGGCCGCGATCACCGGGTCACTTCACCTGCCGCCCGGTTCGAACACCGGACTTGCTGAGAGCGCCCCGATCCTGAGTGCTGAAGCGTCGGTGGGTGGCGTTGAACCGGTAATTGCCAGTGCGTCCGCCAGCAATACGCAAACCGCATCCGCGGCTGCAGCTCCCGTTGCAGAAAGCCAGACCGAGGTGGCTGCAAATCAACCTACAGCGATTGCTGTGCCGCAAGTGGTTGGGGCGTCAGGACAGGGTAATTCGGAACTGGCGGCTGCCATGCGTCAGGCAATGGGCCGCGCCGGTTTGCCCGTCGTTAATGAACGGCGCGAGGGAGCGTTGTCGGTTGTTGGTGAGGTGACGTTGGAGCCGCCACAAGGCCAACAGCAAACCGTAACCCTGAGCTGGCAGGTTCTGGATCAGGATGGTTCTTTAATCGGCACTATAGCGCAAAGTAACCAGGTGCCCTCCGGCAGTCTCGATGACAACTGGGGGCAGGCGGCGATGTATGCGGCAGAAGCCGCTGCCGGAGGCATATTTCAGTTGCTCAGTGGCGGCTAAAATTGCCCAACTGGCCTGACTTTGAAGCTTTCCCCAGAAAAACCACTCCATAGACAAGTGACTGTGTTTACAAGGCCCCTGCCACGCTGATACAAGTTCGCCGGCTGCCTGAGCGCGAGGAGGCAGTGTTCCATTGGGGGGAATAGAGGCGCGCTGCCATGAAACTGGTTTCTGGAAACAGCAATCGACCCCTCGCGGAGGCGATCGCTGCATATCTCAATCTTCCACTCACAAAGTGTCTGGTTCGCCGGTTCGCGGACATGGAAGTTTTTGTGGAGATTGAAGACAACGTCCGCGGTGAAGATGTGTTTATCGTGCAGCCGACGTCTTTTCCGGCGAATGATAATCTTATGGAGCTGCTCATCATCATTGATGCGCTTCGACGGGCGTCTGCAGAGCGTATCACGGCGGTCATGCCCTACTTCGGCTATGCCCGTCAGGACCGAAAGTCCGGATCAAGAACACCCATCTCGGCCAAACTGGTG
>JAJFHB010000448.1 GCA_021775795.1 Hyphomicrobiales bacterium
CTCGAGCTCGCGGGATTGGATCAGTACATGAGCAAGTGCTTAACGGAGTGTTAACAGCGCAACAGCTTGATCGTTTCGGGCACCAACAGAAACGATCTGCGGAGAGATTATGTGGCAATCATGGCCTGCAGCGTGTGCAGCCTGTCCGCCTCATCGGCTGGTTTGTCCCAGCGAATTCTGTGTATGCGGGGAAATCTCATTGCAAGACCCGACTTATGCCGGCTGGAAAGATGCACCGCGTCAAAGGCCACTTCCACCACGAGCAGAGGACGCACGGAACGAACCGGGCCAAACCGGTCAATGGTGTTGTTACGAACCCAGCGGTCGAGTTGTTGAAGCTCATCATCGGTGAAACCGAAATATGCCTTTCCAACCGGCACCAGTTCACGGCCGTCTTCCGTATCGCGCCAGGTACCGAAGGTAAAATCGGAATAGAACGAAGAGCGTTTTCCACTGCCACGCTGCGCATACATCAAGACGGTATCGACAGTCAGAGGTGCACGTTTCCACTTGAACCAGTGACCTTTCGGGCGCCCGGCGAGATAAGGACTGTCACTGCGCTTCAGCATCAGGCCTTCTATGCCGTTCGCCCGTGTTTCGCGCCACACTGTCTGAAGCTGCTCCATTGTTTCAAACTCCAGGGTCTCGGAAAGGTCCGCCCTCGCTCGGGTTTTCTCTGCAAACCAGTCCTTCAAATGCGCCCGCCTCTCGCGCAACGATTGCCGGCGCAGATCCTCCCCTTCACGAATCAAAATATCGTAGAAGCGAACATGAGCTGGAAAATCCGCCAGCATGCGTTTTGATACAGTTTTGCGGTTCAATCGCTGCTGCAGATCATTGAACGGCGCAACGATGCCATCTCTCACCACGAGCAATTCCCCATCGAGGACGACATTGCTCCATTCTGCCTCCAGCAAGTCAGGAAAGGCCTTGCCGATGTCATCGCCTGCCCGTGAGTAAAGCCGGACATCCTCACCCATGGCTGAAATCTGAATGCGGATGCCATCCCACTTCCACTCAGCGACAAAATCTTCCGCCACAAACTGCTCCAGATCACCCTCCTCAAGAGGGTGAGCGAGCATCAACGGCCTGAACACGGCACTGCCTGAAATATCTGGTTTCGCAGCCCGCCCCTCAAGCCAGGCGAAGAGGTCACCATAAGGCGCCTCAACTCCGTGCCACACTTCTTCGATGGCATTAACATCGACATTGCCGAATTGCGCGAGCGCAGTCTTTGCCAGACGCGCCGACACTCCAACCCGCAAGCCGCCGGTCAACAGTTTCAACAGCGCCAGCCGGCCGTTTGCATCAAGCCGGTCAAGCCAGCCGATGACACGTTCTTCGATTGAGACCTTGTCGACTTCGCGAACAGCCTGAACAACATCAGAAAGTCTTGGAGGATCGGCCACATTCGCTGGAGCAGGCCATAACAATGCAACCGTTTCGGCCGTGTCGCCCACATACTCGCGAGACAGATCAAAAAGCACCGGATCCACCCGGCCAACAAGAATGTTGGCAATGAAACGTCTGAATGAAACCTTCGTTTCAAGCCCGTCTGCCAGTGCAGCCAGCGCCCATCCACGGTCGGGATCCGGTGTGTTGGACACATAGTCGGACAAGAGCTTCAGTTTGCCATTCCGCGAAGGCGTGAAGGCGAGCCGCTCAAGCAGTAAGGAAAAGGCGCGCATACCCGGCTTCCCTCACAACTCGAGCATTCGGGATCGCAACATTCTAATCGTCCTCATCTTCGCGGCCGATCAGGGCAAGCGCCCGGGCGTAACCACCCATCTGAGTGATCTGATGCACAAGCGCATCTTCGCGCCCATGTGTCACCCAGACTTCATCCGCCTCTGTGTCCCTTATGGTTTGAATAAGCTCATCCCAATCCCCATGGTCTGAGATGACCAAAGGCAGCTCCACGCCCCGTTGCCGCGCCCTTTGGCGCACCCGCATCCAACCCGAAGCAAACACCGTCAATGGTGCCGTAAGACGGCGTGACCAACGATCTTTCAATGCTCCTGGTGGTGCTATGACAATCCTGCCCTTCATGTCGGCCTTGTCTCCGTCACTGACGGAGAGCAGTTCGCCGAGATCAATGGAGTGGCGTCGATAAAGCTGACAAAGAGAAATCAGTGCGCCATGCAACCAGATGGGCGCGTCATACCCTGCATGCCTGAGCAGCGAAATCAGTCGCTGACATTTTCCAAGTCCATATGCACCGACCAGATGAGTGCGCTCAGGAAAAGCCTGCAGGGAAGCCAGCAGCTTTTCAATTTCCAGATGATCCGGCTCATGCCTGAAAACCGGCAAGCCAAAAGTTGCCTCCGTAACAAAGACGTCGCAGCGAACAGGCTCAAAGCCGGTGCAGGTCGCATCCGGCACACGTTTGTAATCACCGGACACCACAACCTTCTGGCCTTTGTACTCAAGCACCACCTGAGCACTGCCGAGCACATGACCCGCAGGTGCAAATGAAACGGATACTTCGCCCTCGCGCAGGTGCTCCCCGAGGACAGTTTTCTGCAGCACCCCTCCAGCGTCAGGCCCGTACCGGGTTTTCATGATTTCTATGGTTTCCGGGGTGGCCAGCACATGCCGGTTGCCGGGTCGCGCGTGATCGCCGTGCCCGTGTGTGACAACGGCCCGATCAACGG
>JAJFHB010000449.1 GCA_021775795.1 Hyphomicrobiales bacterium
TATCACAATGGAAGAACTGTTTCCGACTAGGAAGGCGGAAAAAAGCAACTCTATTAAAGGTTCTCAGTCAACCGGTCATAGATATCATCGGCGCGTTCGATGTCGTCTTCGCCGAGATAAGTCCCAGTCTGTATTTCAATAATTTCAAGAGGGGCGCTGCCGGGGTTTCCTATACGGTGCCAGTCGGTCGCCGGGATGTAGGTGGACTCATTCTCATTGAGCAAAAACTGCTTGTCACCATGGGTAATCTGGGCTGTGCCGACAACCACAACCCAGTGCTCATTACGATGCTGGTGCCGCTGCAGCGACACAATCCCTCCGGGCTTTATATGGAGTTTTTTTACCTGGAAATGGGGTCCGATATTCAAACTCTCAAAAAAGCCCCAGGGGCGGAAATTTCGAACATGCAGCTCACTTTCGCTGCGGCCCTGTTCTCGAAGGCCTTCAACAATCTTTGGCACATTTTGCGCTTCGTCTTTTGCAGAAACAAGCAGGGCATCTGGTGTATCGATAATGACCAGATCCTCAACTCCAAGCCCGACGACAAGCCGTCTTTGCGCGTGAATCAGGCAGTTGGCGGTATTGTGCACGATGGCCTCGCCCAGGATGCTGTTCCCGTTGTCATCCTTGTCAATAAGCTCTGAAACAGTTGACCAGGAGCCAACATCGTTCCAGCCCGCAACAAATGGTACAACAGCGGCATTGGACGTCTTTTCCAATATCGCGACATCGATCGATATATCCGGCGCTGCGGAAAAAGCAGATTCCTGCAAACGCAGAAACCCAAGGTCTTCACGCGCGCCTTGCCAGGAGCTTTCGCAAGCGTACAGCAATTCTGGTTGCAGGCGTTCAACTTCAGCCAGATACTCCTTGATTGGCAGGATGAAGATCCCGCTATTCCAATAGTGTTCTCCGCTTTCGATGAGGACTTTTGCCTTGCTGGCATCCGGTTTTTCAAAAAAGGACTTTACACGGAATGCTTGTGTTCCTTCGATCGCGTCTCCCCGCCTGATATAGCCGTATCCAGTATCGGGTTCGGTAGGAGTGATGCCAAACAGCGTAAGCTGTCCGGTCTGGGCCACATCGATCGCCATTTTGACGGCGTCAATAAACGCGTTCTCATCAGCAACGATATGATCAGACGGCATCACAATCATTACACCGTCAGGATCCTCTTCCGCTAGGGCGAGCGCTGCTGTCGTCACGGCCGGACCGGTATTCCGCCCGCAGGGCTCCAGAATGATCTTTCCCGCCTGGACACCGCACTCTTCGAGTTGATCTATAATGATGAAGCGGTGGTTGTTGTTGCAGACAATCGTTGGTGCCGCGAACGCAGGGTCCTGATCCAGTCGCAATACTGCTGACTGGAACAGTGTATATTCTTGATTTTTAATCAGATGCACAAACTGCTTCGGCCACATCGAACGTGACAGGGGCCAGAGGCGTGTCCCGGAACCTCCTGACAGGACGACCGAATAAATTGTCATGAAGGATCCTGTTTTCGGCAAACGCGCTCGTTGCTCATATTTCACCCGATTTCATTGAATTAGGACCACTGCGATACTGCGTTGTTCGATATCATTCCGCTGCCGCAAGAGTTTTCCGTAGCGCATAAAACTCATTTGTTTCAGAAAAAAATGTATGATTCAAATTGCCGATGAACCATAACATGCTGAAGGCCGACAGCTCTGGCATGCAGTATTGTCGCCGCCTGTCAGATGCGTTTCCAGGATGGAATCTTTCCGCACAACTCACCTAAGCGATTCTAATAGAAGAGAATTTTGCGAAAAAATGTGCAGTGAGCCAACGTTGATTCACTATACCGATTATTCCTGCCGCCGGCTGTTCGTTTGAATGGTGTACGCAACACTTCACCGGATCTGCGAACTGTACCGCAACAGGCGCTTGCTATTGGCAGTAAGAGTTGCGTCTGGTCTCCTCGCCAAGGGGCAAATAGCTGCACTATTAGACAAGGTATTTCCTGAACGGTTCACTGGGCGGGATCGCTACCGTGTTTGGCTGAAGGGAAGGAGGATAACCAAAGCATTTCGTAACATGCTGCGGAAACAACAAGATGCTTGGGAACATAAGCCTCTATTTTCTATCATATTAGTATTACAAAATTCCTCCCCCGAATTTTTAAGCCGGACGATCCAGTCGGTCGCCGCTCAGTTTTACCCGGCATGGGAGCTGTGGATTCTGCATGACAGGCCAGGTGGCGATTACGTTAAAAGACCGGACTTGGCTCCTGCAATGAAAGATGCCCGAGTAAGATTATTATCGCTGGACTCCGACGGAGACATCGCCCGAGCCTGCAACACAGTGACCAAAGAATCGAAGGGGGATTATATCGCTATTCTGGGTTGCAACGATGAAATCGCGCCGCACGCGCTGTTCGCAGTTGCTCGGGCAATTATCAATGATCCCCAGATCGACATGCTCTACACGGACGAAGACAGGATTTCCGATGAGGGGGAGCGTTTCGATCCCTGTTTCAAGCCTGGATTTTCACAGGAGTTTCTGCTTTCGTCGCCGTATACTGGCCGTCTGGCGCTATTTCGTCGCTCTCTTGTTCCCGAGCTGGGAGGCTTCTTATCAGATTTCAATCTCGCTTTGGAGTATGACGTTGCGCTGCGCATAGCCTTCCGAGCAGGCCGCGTGACGCATATTCCAGACATACTATACCATCGCCGCAGTGAGACACTGGAAGATAACCGCGCGATACAAGAGGCGACGGCCGAGGCTCGGCGGCGGGCTGTTCAAAAGGCCATTGATCGCTTGGGATATAAAGCAACCGTTTCTGAAGGGGCGTTACCCGGAACCAATCGTATTCATTTTGAGATTGCTGATCAGCCGCTTGTCAGCATTGTCGTCCCGTCGGCCGGCAAAGCGACAAAATCGGAACAGCATAGGTGGCTCGTTCTGGACCTGGTGGAATCCATTGTCGAGAAGTCGACCTATCGGAATTATGAAATCGTAATATGCGACAATTGCAGTTTCGATCCTGTTCTGACGAAACTGCTCGATAATCATGGCGCTAAGCTTGTTCGTTATAAGAAACCCGAATTCAACCTTGCCGATAAGATGAACCTTGGAGTTAAACATGCTAGGGGCGACTATGTAATTTTGCTCAATGACGACATGACGGTTATCGCTCCCGGCTGGATTGAGGAAATGCTGATGTGGTGCCAGCAGGACGGAATTGCCGGTGTCGGTGCCAAACTCCTTTATCCCAATGGTCGTATCCAACATTGCGGCATGCACTTGAATAGGTTTGGTTCGGGACATGTTTTCTATAAATGTCCCGCAGACGACAAGCGACTATGCGGAAGTGCGCTCTTGGTTAGGAATTATTCTGCCGTCACTGGCGCTTGTCTTATGGTCAGGAAACATGACTTTTTGGACATCGGTGGTTTTGATCCCGCTTACCGGATCGATTGCAGCGACGTCGACTTCTGTCTCAGACTGCGAGATCGCAAGGGCCGGATCGTGTTCACACCCTTTGCTTGCCTTTGTCATTTTGAATCAATGAGCAAAGAGCCTGCGCCGCCAGGCGACTTCGATGCCTTCCGAGCGAATTGGCAAAAAGCTCTGAACAGCGATCCCTATGGCAACCGGCAGCTCTCCGCCGATCACTCCAGGCTCACGGTTGCGCTGCCGCCACGCCCATTGATTGCTGAATATTTTGGCTGCGGAGAATCCACTCATTCCGATCCGCGGGATACGGGAGCGCACTAGCGTTTGATCGGTCAGGCATGGTTATGAACCCAAAATTCTCGATACTGATTCCGTCCAAAGGTCGTCTGGAATATCTCGAGTATGCTCTGGAGTCGGTCCGGTCTCAGAAGTTCCCGGATTGCGAAATTATAGTTTCGGACAATTGCTCGCAGGAAGACTATCAAGGATTTATTGATCGATTGAGCGACGACCGCATCCTCTATGTTCGCCAGTCGAAACCTGTTTCGGTCACACAGAACTGGAATAACGCTTTGTCACGGGCAAGGGGCGACTACGTGGTTATGCTCGGAGACGATGACGCGTTGGCGCCGGGTTATTTCGAGAAGGTATTGAAGTGTCTGAAACAGCTC
>JAJFHB010000450.1 GCA_021775795.1 Hyphomicrobiales bacterium
GCTGGTACTTGTTCGGTTTGATGTAGAGGAAATGTGGTTCCGCAGAGAAAACGGCAGGCGCATCAAAAGCTTCAAAGACTGCCGCCATGTCTTTTGGATCGCGCACAAAGACAACATCCCAACAATCGCTGAACAGCACAATTTCTGAAGGCTCCAACTCCCGCAGCCGTTCGCGCATGAGAACGAGTTTTGTCCCCATTCCCGGAAACGGTTCACCCAGCCCGAGCACTTCGGGTTCAAATCCAAAATGCCTGCAGGAGGCGAGGTAGCGCCTGAAGCCGGGGCTTTCCTTGTTTGAAACGGCAAAAATGCGCATTGCTGTCCGCTTGTCGCCACGTTGCAGAAGGTAACAATTCAACCTGCTTAGGGCGAAGCCTGCCTGGATTGCAAGTCCCGCATCTGTGCCACACCTGCTATCACGCGAGCCCGCTGCCACAATGTCACATTGACTGCAGATGCCCGAGGCGTATGAGCGGTCTTACGTTTTCCAACTCTTCCCGCTGCGAACGCGTTCGTCTTGAGGCGGCCGCTGTCTATCGACGGTTTGCAGCTTCGTCTCCTCAGACGAACTTGCAGATCCGAGTAGCCGTTGCATGCAGATATATCTGCCCATTGCGGAACAGTCATTGAGCATCCTGTTTCTCGTCGGCCTTGGCGGGATTGTCGGGGTTCTCTCCGGCATGTTCGGAGTTGGTGGCGGCTTCCTGATGACGCCCATGCTGATCTTTTCCGGCATCCCTCCGGCAATTGCCGTGGCAACAGAAGCCAATCAGATTGCGGCTTCCTCCGTCTCCGGTTCAATCGCCCAGTGGCGACGCAACAATGTTGACGTCAAGATGGGACTTGTGCTCCTGATCGGCGGTGTCGTGGGATCAATCGTCGGCGTTGAACTCGTAAAAATGTTGCGGGAAATCGGCCAAGTCGATCTGGCCATCTCGCTTTGCTATGTGTTCTTTCTCGGCATTGTCGGCACTTTGATGCTCATCGAAAGCCTGCGGGCTTTGCTGCGTACCCAGTCGGGCAAACAACCGCCATCACGCAAGCCGGGACAGCACAACTGGATTCACAAGCTGCCGTTCAAAGTTCGGTTCAAGCGTTCCAAACTCTACATCAGCGTGATTCCACCGATCATCCTCGGCATGCTTGTCGGCCTGCTCGCCGCGATCATGGGCGTCGGCGGCGGCTTCATCATGGTGCCGGCGATGATTTACCTGCTGCGCATCCCGACAACAGTCGCCGTTGGCACATCGCTTTTTCAAATTGTATTTGTGACCAGCCTTGTCACTATTCTTCACTCTGTACAAAACCAGACGGTCGACGCGGTTCTTGCACTGCTGTTGATGCTTGGTGGCGTGATCGGAGCCCAGATTGGTGTCCGCCTGGGGCAGAAACTTCGCGGCGAGCAATTGCGCGCTATGCTGGCTATTCTGGTGATGGCGATGTGCGTCAAACTGTTCCTGGATCTTGTGATCGAGCCCGACGAGCTTTTCTCGGTGGCGCAGGACATTGGTGGACACTGATGCAGCGCTTGATCCCAACCCTCACCTTTTTCGCCTTTCTTGTTGCCGCTCTGTTCGGCGTCCGAGCGACGTTGGCGCAGGGCGTCGTCGCTGATCTCACAACGCATGATGTCGCCGTGACGGCGGATTTTACGGGCGCCAATGTTGTTCTGTTTGGCTCAATTGTTGCCGATGCCAACGAAGATACAAGCGGGATTGATGTGGTGGTTGAGGTTATAGGCCCAACGCAGCCGGTGTGGGTGCGGCAGAAATTCAATGCCAGCGGCATCTGGATCAACGATGAAGGCCTGCAGGTAACACGGGCGCCTGGCTATTATGCGGTTGTCTCAACCCGGCCTCTGGAGGAAATAGCTCCCCGGGAAACACTGCTGCGGCTCGGCATCGGCTTCGAAGGATTGAAAGCGGAAATTTCGCGCACCATGCTGACAGCGCGTGACGAAGGCACACAAGAGTATCTGGACGCGCTGGTCAGAGTCCTTGCAGACAAGGGGCTTTATGTAGAAAATCCGGATGGTGCCGAGTTTGTTGGAGGGCATCTGTTCCGGGCCGAAATACAACTGGCAACGAATGTGCCGCTCGGGTCCTACGACGCTCTTGTTTACATCTTCAAGGACCAGGAGATGACGGGCCAGCATCAAACACAACTGAACATCGAAAAGGCAGGATTTGAGCGTTTCATCTATACCATGGCTTATGAACAACCCTTCCTCTATGGCGTTTTGTGCGTCATTGTCGCTGGACTTGCCGGCCTCGGCGCAGCGTATGTGCTGCAACGCAAGTAAGAGCGTAGAGAGTTCGATCAGGCAAAACGGAAAACGAAACAATGTCTGCGCATAAAATTCGCACGCTTCATAAAGAGGGACACACACGGAAGTTCCTCGCCGTAATTGACGACACTCCAGAGTGTGAAAGTGCGATCTATTTTGCAGCCTGCCGCGCCCACAATACGGGCAGCACAGTGGTTCTGCTTTACGCCATCGAGCCGGAAGAGTTTCAGCACTGGCTCCGCGTCGGTGATCT
The DNA here is from genome assembly GCA_021775795.1 of Hyphomicrobiales bacterium. Lineage (GTDB taxonomy): Bacteria > Pseudomonadota > Alphaproteobacteria > Rhizobiales > JAJFHB01 > JAJFHB01. Next base: position 2,541 of record JAJFHB010000450.1, read on the forward strand.
TCACCGCGAGGAAGGCGAGCAAAAGGCGAAGGCTGTGTTCCGCCTCTACCAGCGCAAGATCAAAAGCTGGGGTTTTGAAAACGTGCCCATCGAAGAAGTGATGCGTCACGGCAAAGCCACGGAAGAAATCGCAGCGATTGTCGAAGAGGATCAGGATATTTCCTTCCTCGTGCTTGGTGCAAGCACCTCAAGCGAAGGTCCGGGCCGGCTTGTTTCATGGCTCGCCACAAGCAAGGCTGGCGAGTTCACTGTCCCGATCGTGCTCGTTCCGGGGTCGCTCGATCTCGAAGAGATCGAAGCGCTTTGCTAATGGGCGTGTGAATTGGTTGCAGCCAAGCTTTGCATTTTTGCAAATGCCTTTGCTCTCTATGGCGACCAGTTGTGGGAAGAGACAACCAAGCTTGTCGAACAGCGTGACATCGTCGTTTCACGACGACCGCACTGTATGGAACGGCAAACGAACTCCTAAGCCACAGCGCCGGAAGTCTGTGACCTGCTTCTTCGTTGCGACTAGCGCATACCTTCGAGATTCGCGACAATCGCGATCTGCGCCTTGCGGAGCTCTTCTGCAATCTTGTGAGCCTTGTCGGCGTCGGCACCCAACGCAGATACGGCAACTGTCTTGTATTGATCCGTAATTTCGCCGATGGCCTTGATCAAGGCCTGTTCCACGATTTTTGTAAGATCATCCGTATCGGTCTTCGATACTTCCGATGCCAGCGCATCGGTGATCTTTTTTACGGTCTCGTCAGTGAGGTTCGATAAAGCCATGCCCGTCTCTCTTCGTTGCAAATTGCTGCCTGCGCAGCAGGCCTCCAGTAAGACCATACCCATCATACAACCGAACGAATGTAAATCCACAAGCCATATACGATTACTAGATTGGATCTTGTGTCATATCCAGATGTAGAGCATCGCCAGTGTACGGATTGGCTTCTGCCACCTCTTCGTTCAGCTCCACACCGATCCCCGGTTCTGTTGGCGGGATGATGTAACCGTCTTCCCATTGCAGGGGTTTTTTCAGTATCTCTGTATGGAATCCACCCCAGGTTTCGATGGTCTCCTGAATGAGGAAATTGGGGGAACAGGTATCGATCTGCACGTTGGCTGCGCCTTCGATCGGGCCACAGTAAAGATGCGGTGCAATCTGCACATAATGGGCCTCCGCCATGCTGGCGATCTTTTTGGCTTCCAGAATTCCGCCAACCCGGCCGATGGCCATCTGTATGATGGCTGCCGCCTGTGCCTTCAGAATGCGGGCGAAATCATACTTGCCTGCGACACGCTCTCCGGTCGCAATCGGTATGTTCGTCTGGCGCGCAACCCGTGCCATTTCATCCACATTTTCTGGCGGAACAGGCTCTTCCAGCCAAAGCGGATCATACGGTTTGATCCTCTCTGCCAGGCGCAGCGCTCCCGCGGCGGTCATTTGCCCGTGCGTGCCCACGAGCAGGTCGCATTTTGAGCCAACGGCTTCGCGAATGGCAGCAGTGATCTTCTCAGCGCGATCCAGTGATTCAAGAGAAAGCTGCCTTGGATCAAAAGCGCTGTAGGGACCCACCGGGTCGAATTTCAGCGCCGTAAATCCAAGATTTGCGTACT
>JAJFHB010000046.1 GCA_021775795.1 Hyphomicrobiales bacterium
CAACGACCATGGCCATCTTTGATGCGGTGAAGGACGAGGTTACAATTGCAACCCCTGTATTTCCACGCGAGGGCCTGACCGCTGCCGCAGCTCATTCCCGTGCCGTTGACCGGGTGACAGCGGTTATGGATGCCTTGGATCAACCGTTGATGCATGCCCCTGGAAACGGCGAACCGTTCGACGAATTGCAAGCAGGAACATCCAATACCAGTCCTGACGAATATATGGCGATGGTCGAACAGGCCAAAGAATATGTGGGCGCTGGTGATGTCTTCCAGGTCGTAGTCAGCCAGTGCTTCTCCACCCCATTTACCCTGCCCCCCTTTTCGCTTTATCGCTCCTTGCGCCGAACCAACCCCTCACCATTCCTCTACTATCTTGCCTTTGGTGATTTCTCGGTGATCGGCTCAAGTCCGGAAATCCTTGTCCGTGTGCGCGATGGAACCGTGACGGTTCGCCCCCTGGCTGGAACACGTCCCCGCGGCGAGACGCCCGCTCAGGACAAAATTCTGGCGGAGGAACTGCTGCATGATCCCAAAGAGCGGGCCGAGCACCTCATGTTGCTTGACCTTGGGCGCAACGACGTCGGCAGAGTTTCAGAGATCGGATCTGTGAAGGTTACAGATCAATTCGCACTCGAATTCTACAGTCAGGTCATGCACATCGTCTCCAATGTGGAGGGCAAACTCGCGTCAGAACATGACGCCATATCCGCTTTGTGTGCCGGCTTCCCGGCCGGTACGGTGTCCGGCGCGCCAAAGGTGCGGGCCATGGAGATCATCGACGAATTGGAAAAGGAAAAGCGCGGCATCTATGCAGGATGTGTCGGATACTTTTCAGCCGATGGCGAAATGGACACCTGCATCGTGTTGCGCACGGCCATCGTCAAAGATGGCATAATGTACGTGCAGGCCGGTGCTGGTGTTGTCGCTGACTCTGACCCGCACAGCGAACATGTTGAATGCGTCAACAAGGCAAAAGCCCTGTTCAGAGCGGCGGAAGACGCGGTGCGCTTTGCCGGCGCCCCCCGCCGTGGCCAGTAGAGTTGGGTGAACCGATGATCACACTGATCGATAACTACGATAGTTTCACCTACAATCTGGTGCACTATCTGGGAGAATTGGGGGCCACAACCCGGGTCTACCGCAATGATCAGCTGTCTGCCCGCGATGTTGTGGCCGAAGCACCTCAGGCCATCGTCTTGTCTCCCGGCCCCTGCACCCCGAACGAAGCCGGCATATGCCTTGATCTGGTCGGTGAGGCAGGGTTGAGCATTCCAATACTTGGCGTTTGCCTGGGTCATCAATCCATCGCCCAGGCCTATGGCGCAAACATCGTGCGGGCGCGCACCTTGATGCACGGCAAGCTCTCGAAAATCAGGCATCAGGGTACCGGTGTTTTCGCCGGTATTGAGAATGAATTTGAGGCAACACGATACCATTCTCTTGTCATCGAACCCGCATCAGTGCCGGAGTGTTTGACAATCACCGCGCAGACGGACGACGGAGCGATTATGGGCATTTCGCACCGGCAACTGCCCGTGCATGGCGTGCAATTTCATCCAGAGTCTATTGCATCACAGCATGGTCATAAGCTATTGCGGAACTTCCTTGACCTTGCTGGTATAAATTGATCATGGAAATGTCCGTGCGCTTGCGTATAGGTTGGGCATTCCTGCCAACCGAATGGCGTAAAACATGACCGACTTTAAAACCCTGATCGGCAAAGTTGCCGAAGGTGAAACTCTCTCAACCGAAAACGCGAAACTTGCGTTCGACACGATGATGTCGGGCGAAGCGACGCCGTCGCAAATCGGCGCCTTTCTCATGGCTCTGCGTTTGCGAGGAGAAACGGTGGAAGAAATCACCGGTGCTGTGCAGACAATGCGGGCGAAGATGACCCGTGTCAGCGCACCTGATGATGCAATGGACATTGTCGGAACCGGTGGTGATGGATTTGGCACCTACAATGTGTCGACGTGCGCAGCACTGGTTGCCGCCGGCGCCGGCTTGTCGATCGCTAAGCACGGCAACAGGGCGCTGTCTTCCCGGTCAGGGGCAGCCGACGTTCTCATGGCGTTGGGTGTCAACATAGAGATACCGCCAGCCCTCATTTCAAAATGCATCAAGCAAGCAGGCGTCGGATTCATGTTTGCCCCTGCCCATCACGCCGCAATGCGCCATGTCGGTCCCAGCCGCGTCGAACTGGGGACCAGAACCGCCTTTAATCTGCTGGGGCCCATATCAAATCCTGCCGGCACAAAACGCCAGGTCGTTGGCGTCTTCTCCCGCGACTGGGTTGAGCCGCTGGCCTACGTGTTCGCGAACCTTGGAGCTGAACGGGTTTGGGTTGTGCACGGTTCGGATGGCCTTGACGAATTGACAACCACGGGCCCAACACTGGTTGCCGAATTGAAGGACGGTTCCGTGAACACGTTCGAAGTCACGCCCGCAGACGCCGGACTTGAAACCGCCAGCCTCGAAGATCTCAAAGGCGGGGATGCGGAATTTAATGCCGAAGCAATCCGCAACGTCCTGGATGGTGCCAAGACGCCATTCCGTGACATTGTAGTGTTTACAACGGCGGCTGCCTTATTGGTCGCTGACAAGGCTTCAGACCTCAAAGAAGGTGCTGCCCAGGCTCAAGCTGCAATCGACAGTGGCAAGGCCAAAGCGGCACTTGAAACTCTCGTCACGATTTCAAACAGCTGATTAGCGCACATGGCGACAGTCCTTGATAAAATTGCTGCTTACAAACGCGACGAAGTCGCTGCCGCCAAACAGTCGCTGTCGCACTCAAATCTCGAGGAACGCGCAAAACAGGCACCTCCCACAAGGGGTTTTGCCAGTGCGCTCGACCAGCGGATATCGAGCGGCGAATACGCTCTAGTTGCAGAAATCAAACGCGCCAGCCCATCAAAGGGCCTGATCCGCGAAGACTTCGACCCACCCGTTCTGGCCACCGCCTACGAACGCGGAGGCGCCGCGTGCCTGTCGGTTCTCACTGATGCGCCGTCCTTCCAGGGCGACCCTGCCTATTTGATGCAAGCACGAGAGGCTACGGCCCTGCCCTGCCTTCGCAAGGATTTTATGCTGGACCCCTATCAGGTGCTGGAAGCACGGGCCTGGGGAGCCGACTGCATCTTGCTGATCATGGCGATGATTGACGATAGTATCGCGCGCGAACTCGAAGCTGCAGCTGAAGAACAGGCGATGGACGTTGTCATCGAGGTCCATGACGAACAGGAACTGGAACGTGCCCTTGACCTTAACAGCCGCCTCATAGGTATCAACAACCGTAACCTGCACACCTTTGAAACCCGCCTCGAAACAACGGAAATCCTGGCGCCAAGGGTTCCGGCAGATCGCCTGATCATTGGTGAGAGTGGATTGTTTGCTCCCGGGGACCTCGCCCGCCTTTCTGCAATTGGGGTGAATTCATTTCTGGTGGGTGAAAGCCTGATGCGGCAGGCAGATGTAGAGGCGGCCACCCGCGCGCTCCTCATGCGAAGCAAACCCCTCGCGGCGCAGACCGGATGAAACATGTCTGAAGGCCGGCTCACACACATCGACGCACAGGGCAACGCCCACATGGTGGACGTCTCGGAAAAAGCCGTCACGGAACGAACGGCAATTGCAGGAGGACGCGTCCTCATGCAGCCGGAAACCCTCGAACTCATTCGCGCCGGACAGGCAAAGAAGGGCGATGTGCTCGGCACGGCCCGGATTGCGGGCATCATGGCTGCAAAGCGCACGCACGACCTCATTCCCCTGTGTCATCCCCTTGCCATATCCAAGATCAGCGTCGACCTTGAAACCCTCTCGGAACCCACCGCGGTGGACGTTACGGCAACGGTCAAGGTCGAAGGGAAAACTGGGGTTGAAATGGAAGCCCTTACCGCCGTTTCAATTGCTTGTCTCACCGTCTACGACATGGTGAAAGCAGTGGATCGGAGCATCCAGATCACGGATATCCGCCTGTTGAGAAAATCCGGTGGAAAATCCGGTGATTTTGAAGGGCTTTAGACGGTGATTGAGGCATGAGCCTGCTGCCCGTTGAAGAGGCAAAGGCCCGCATTCTTGCGGGCGTCGAGCCCACATCCGCCGAGAAAGTCAGCCTGCTTGAGGGCAATGGCCGCATCCTCGCTTCCCCCCTGTCCGCAACACGGGATCAGCCGCCGTTTGCCGCCTCTGCCATGGATGGCTACGCTGTTCGCGGCAAAGACATCGAAAACGTTCCCGTTGATCTCCACATCATTGGTGAAGCATCTGCCGGCACCTCATTCGATGGACCTGTGCAAGCCGGTCAGGCCGTTAGAATTTTTACCGGTGCACCCGTGCCCGACGATGCCGATAGCATTATCATCCAGGAAAACACACAGCGCCGGGACGACACTGTCACAATCTTGAAGCAGGCTCCAAAATCCCGCTTCATTCGCC
>JAJFHB010000451.1 GCA_021775795.1 Hyphomicrobiales bacterium
TGGCGGCGGCGGTTCCTTTGGTATCCATGCCGGACTGTATCTCCTTGATCACGCCAATGCGGACAAGGTCATCGGCATAGGGCGCAATCCACTGCGGCCGGAACCTTTTTCGCTCAATATTGAAAGCAGGGATGGTTACGAGTACCACGCCCGCCACGTCACTCACGAGCTTGACCTGTTGCTTGAGCTGCTCGACCGGGAAAAGCCGGACGTGATTGTGAATTTTGCGGCTCAGGGCGAAGGGGCTGTTTCCTGGAAACACTCCTGGCGGTTCTTCGAAACCAACTCGATGGCACTCGCCCGCCTCTCAGAAGAACTGATGAGCCGCGACTGGCTCGAACATTTCATTCAGATCGGTACGTCCGAGATGTATGGCTCCGTTGATCACGCGGTAACGGAAGATGAGCCAATCAAACCAACGAGCCCTTATGCGGCATCGAAGGTGGCCTTCGACATGCATCTGCTGTCGGTTTCGAAGTTCCTGTCCTTTCCGATGACCATTATCCGGCCCTGTAACTGCTATTGCCCCGGTCAGTTGCTGCACCGGGTCATACCCAAGGCGATCTGGGCGGGCCTCACAGGCAGCAAACTGCCGCTCCATGGCGGCGGCAAGGCTGAAAAATCCTACATGCATGCCCGTGACCTTGGCCGGGCCATTCATCTCATTGCTGAGCGCGGACCTCATGGAGAGGTGTTCAATGCCGGGCCCGCACAACCGACTTCCATTCGCGAAGTGGTTGAGCGTTGTGCTGTAGCCCTGGAAATGCCGTTTGAGCAGCTTTGCGAGGTGACCGAAGACCGGCTTGGACAGGATTCACGCTACTGGCTGGATTCTGGCGCCATAAAGCAGGCCGTGGGGTGGGAACCGGAGATTGACTGGGATCAGGGGCTTGCCGAGATGGTTGCCTGGGGTCGCAAGTATCTTGATGACATCCGGGACTGGCCTACTGATTATACGCTGCGGGCCTGAGGCAACATACGACACTGCATGTAATGAGCCAAGCGCAGACGATACCCGGTGCCAATCCGGTGGTGACCGTCCTTGAGGGCGAGGAGCGTGCAACGCCGCCTGTAAGGCTCGCGATGTATCGTGAAGCGCTGCGCATTCGCCTGGTTGAGGAAGAGATCGTCAATCGTTACGGCGAGCAGGAGATGCGTTGCCCGACCCACATCTGTATCGGGCAGGAAGCACCTCCCGTTGGGGTCTCTGTTCACCTGAATGACAATGATTACGTGTTTTCTGCGCATCGAAGCCATGGCCATTATCTTGCCAAGGGTGGCGATCTGAGTGCCATGATTGCGGAATTGTATGGACGCGCAACTGGTTGTGCGGCGGGTAAAGGCGGCAGTCAGCATCTCATCGACATGGAAGCAGGGTTTCTGGGATCTGCTCCCATTCTTGCAAGTACGATTTCCGTGGCGGTGGGTGCTGCATGGGCGGCAAAGCGCCGGGGTGAAGACCGGGTCGTTGTTGTTTATTTCGGCGATGGTGCAACGGAAGAGGGGGCTTTTCATGAAGCCCTGAATTTTGCGGGCGTGAATCGCCTGCCGGTCGTGTTTGTCTGTGAGAATAATCTCTATTCCGTGCACTCCGCTCTTGATATGCGGCAACCGGAACACCGTACCGTTAAGGATATTGGTCCGGTACACGGTCTCGAGGCCCTTGCCGGAGACGGTAATGACATGGATCTGGCCTGGCAGCTTGGCAAGTATGCGGTAGAGCGGGCGCGGAGCGGTGCCAACCCTGTTTTGCTTGAGTTCTTTACCTATCGCTGGAAAGAACACTGCGGCCCGAATGAAGATGCAATACTTGGCTACCGGAGCGAAGAAGAGATCGAAGCATGGCGTGATCGGTGCCCGGTTTCAACCTACGAACAGCGGCTCCTGCACGAACAGGTTTTATCCAGTTCGGCGGCGGCGGACTATCGCAAGGAGATAGGCGCTGAGGTTTCCGCAGCGTTTGATTTTGCAACGAGCAGCCCTTACCCGGAATTGAACGAACTGGACCGTTTTGTCTATCCCAAGGCGGATGCGTTATGACGGCGCGCGCGCTGACCTACGTCGAAGCATTGCGTGAGGCTCAGGCAGAGTGCCTGAAGGCGGATCCTGAAGCCTATGTGATCGGCTTGGGCGTACCCGGGCCGACGGGTATCTTCGGCTCCACCAAGGGGCTTGTCGAAGAGTTCGGTGCAGACCGGGTGTTGGATATGCCCTCATCCGAAGGCGGTATGACGGGTATTGCGCTTGGTACAGCCATATGTGGCATGCGGCCGATCATTGTTCACATGCGTGTTGATTTTGCGGTTCTCAGCATGGAAACGCTCGTTAATCAGGCCGCCAAATGGCACTATATGTACGGTGGCAAGATGCGTGCGCCGATCACTGTACGCATGATCATCGGCCGCGGCTGGGGACAGGGACCCCAGCATTCGCAATCGCTGCAAGCCTGGTTTGCCCATGTGCCGGGCCTCAAGGTCGTCATGCCGGCAACAGCACGGGATGCAAAGGGCATGCTCATTTCGGCGGTTCGTGATGATGCGCCTGTTATTCTGTTTGAGCATCGCTGGCTTTATGGGGTGACCAGTGAGGTGGAAGCAGGTCCGGTTACCGAACCGCTCGAAGGTGCCCGCATCATGCGCCGGGGCAACGACATTACACTCACCGGCTATTCCTACATGACC
>JAJFHB010000452.1 GCA_021775795.1 Hyphomicrobiales bacterium
TGGATGGCGGCGCGGCGGCACTCACGCTTGGTGGTGATCATTTCATCACCTACCCGGTGTTGCGCGCCTATGCGAAACGCCACGGCCCGCTGGCACTTTTGCATTTTGACGCCCACAGCGACACCTGGGAAGACCCTGACAGTGATCGGGTGGATCATGGCACCATGTTCTACCATGCCGCCAAAGAAGGCATCGTCGACCCTGCCGCCTCGGTACATGTGGCGATCAGAACCCACAATGAATCCTCGCACGGGTTTAACATTCTCGATGCCAACTGGGTGCATGAGAACGGGCCGCATGCCACAGCCAAACGCATCAAGGAAATACTGGGAGATCGCAAAGTCTATTTTACCGTAGACATCGATTGCCTCGATCCAGCCTTCGCGCCTGGTACCGGCACGCCGGTGGTTGGCGGCATGACACCACATCAGGCCCTGACTATCATGCGCAACCTGGAAGGCATCAAGCTTGTGGGTATGGATGTCGTCGAAGTATCTCCGCCCTACGATGTGTCAGGGGTAAGCGCGCTCGCCGGTGCCACATTCGCATACGAGCAGCTGGCGCTTTATGCCGCCGCATGGAAACGCTAATTCGCTTCAAACTTATACGAGATCATACAAGGAACGGGACTCATGACCGAACGCAGCGGTGAAAACCTCGACCGGGAAAGCCTGCAGGAGATGGATCATCATTTCTTCCATCCCTGGGACAGCCCCAATCTGCTCGATCAGAATGCAAGGACTGTCATCTCATCGGGCCATGATGCGACTGTCGTCGATGCCGACGGTCACGAGATCCTTGATGGCCCCAGCGGCATGTGGTGCCTGAACCTTGGCCACGGCGTTGAGGAGATCATCGAGGCCATGACCGAACAGGCGCGCACAATGGTCTACAGCTCCCCCTGGGGCACAGCCAATCCGCCTTCAGCTATTCTTTCAGACCGGCTCGCTGAAATCGCGCCGGGAGATCTCAATCGCGTGATGCTGACTACCGGCGGCTCTACCGCCAATGATTCAGCTCTGCGGTTTGCAGCGTATTACAACAACGTCATGGGCCGGCCGGAAAAGAAGCACTTCATCAGCCGCCAGAAAGCCTATCACGGGAGCACGTTGCTGGCGGCAAGCGTCAGTGGCAAGGAACGCGACAAATACTATGTGGACCTGCTCACCGACATGGCGACATTTCTGAGCGCCCCCAACCCCTACCGCCGCCCCGCCGGCATGACAGTGGAAGCCTTCTGCGACACGCTCATCGATGAGTTCGAAGAAACCATTGAGCGCATCGGAGCGAACAAGATCGCGGCCTATATCGCTGAACCGGTTCTTGCCTCCGGCGGTGTCATCGTCCCTCCCGCCGGCTACAACAAACGCATGTGGGAAGTATGCCGTGCCAACGACATCCTCTATATATCCGATGAGGTTGTGACAGGGTTCGGCCGCTTAGGCGCTTTCTTTGCCTCGAAGGATGTCTTTGACATTGAGCCGGACATTATCACCTGCGCCAAGGGGCTGACGTCTGGATATGCCCCAATGGGCGCTGCCATCATTTCAGAACGCATCATTGAGAACATCCGGCAAAAGTGCGGAGACGATCCTTCTATCGCCTTCTCGAACGGCTACACTTACTCGGGCCACCCGGTGGCTTGTGCTGCCGCCCTCAAGACGATCGAAATCATTGAACGCGACAACGTCTGTGGACATGTGCGCGAGCTTGCCCCCTACTTCCAAGCAAAAATGCAGGAACTGCATGACATTCCAATCGTTGGTGATGTACGCGGCACTGGGCTTATGGTGGCTGTCGAGGCAAACGAGGAAATTGATGGCAGCCTCGAACAGGACCGGGCCATTGGGAATCGTATTGATGCGCACTGCCAGGCGCTTGGATTATTGGTCCGTCCGACCGTAAATCTCTGTGTGCTATCGCCGGTGCTGACGATCTCAAAGTCTGATGTGGATGAAATGGTTTATCGCCTGCGCCAGGGTATCGAGCGCGCCTATGAAGACCTGAAACGCGAAGGGGTGATCTCCGCGTGAGTGAAGAAAAATCGATACTGGTAATCGCACACCACGGCCCCGAAGACATCGGCATAGCCGGAGAGGTGCTGACCGCCGCTGGTTATTCCCTGGAAACGCGCAATCGCATGCAGGGAGACAGTCTGCCGGCGTTGGCAAACGGCTATGCGGGTGCAGTCGTACTCGGCGGCATCATGAGCGCCAACGATGATCATCTCGACGGCATTCGCGATGAGCTGAACTGGCTCGAAGGGGCGATGGCCAGTGGAAAGCCGCTGCTTGGCATTTGCCTGGGATCGCAACTCATCGCCCGTGCGGCGGGTGCCCGCGTGGCAAAGCATGCCGAAAACCTATGGGAAATCGGCTACCACCCAATCGAAACTACGGAAGATTCCACCACCTTTGGAACTCTCCCACCAAGCGTGTACGGGTGGCATGAAGATGGTTTCGAACTGCCGGCGGGCGCCGAACTTCTGGCACGCGGGACAATTTTTCCCAATCAGGCCTACAGCATCGGCAAGACCATATTTGCCACTCAATTTCACCCTGAAGTAACGCCGGAAATGTTCACCGGCTGGATGAAAAGCGCCCCCGGCTTTGAGGATCTGCCCGGGGCTCAGAGCCGGGAAGTTCAGCTAGAGGGTGCAGCGAACCATCATGACAGCATCGAAGACTGGTTCAGCGGTTTCCTGAGACGCTGGATAAAATCTGATGTGGAAGGCTGACCGGCGCGGATGGGATCTCTCGCTGCAGTGTTGAGTTCCTTGTTTCGTAACGCCGGCTATTTCGTGCTCGTCTTTGCCGTGTTGGCCGGAGCCCTGGCATTTCGCATCTGGGACCCAACGCCGGTAGCACGAATGCGGTTGCTGGCCTTTGACGCCTATCAGCGTATTGAACCGCGGGCTTACGATGTAAACTTGCCCGTACGCATAATAGACATCGATGAAACGTCGCTGGCGCGCACCGGACAATGGCCGTGGCCTCGAACGCTTGTCTCTGACCTTGTGACGCGCCTGCGTGATGCCGGCGCTGCGGCAATCGCGTTTGATATGGTATTCCCCGAGGCAGACCGGTTGTCACCTGGCACCGTATTGTCATCCGTGCCGCAGGACCTTGTTCCCGAAGACGTACGCACAGCGTTGAGCGCCCTGCCAAGCAACGACACGATATTGGCCGATACACTGGCTCAATCGCCCGTGGTGCTGGGTGTTGTGCTTAACAACAATACCCTTGAAGCACCGCCCACACCGTTAGCTTCCATCGCCTTTGCGGGCGATGATCCAGCACCTTTTCTGACCGCCTTTAACGGTGCCACGGGAAACCTGGATATGCTGGAGGCCAATGCCAAAGGGCTTGGCGCCCTCAACTGGATCCCGGGAGTGGACCAGGTGATACGGCGCGTGCCTTTGCTGGTCCGGACGGGCGATCAAATCTATCCTTCCCTGTCGGTGGAAGCCCTGAGAATTGCCCTTGGCGCCAGCACCATCATCGTGAAATCCAGCGGCGCCAGCGGGATAACGTCGTTTGGCGAGAGCACGGGCATCGTGGCGTTGCGGGTTGGATCCCTGACCGTGCCAACAGACGGCTCGGGATACGCCTGGATCCATTTCACGCCGTTCCATTCAGAGCGTTACATCCCTGCCTGGAAGGTTCTGGAAGGGGTCGTTGGACCTGAAGAACTGGGCGGCCGCATAATTCTTATCGGCTCCAGTGCTGCTGGATTGTTCGATCTGCAGACTACACCAATTGATGCAGGCGTTCCCGGCGTCGATGCCCATGCACAGGCAATCGAAAGCATCTTCACCGGAGCACTGTTGTCTCGCCCGGATTATGCAAACGGACTGGAACTTACGTATCTTTTCGTCGCCGCCGTGCTCCTGATATTCCTGATGCGTTACCTCGCCGTGCACTGGTGCCTGATTGCCTGCCTTGTGTGCCTCGGCGTTGTAAATGTTGTTTCGTGGCTGGCGTTCAAAGAAAGCAAACTGCTTCTCGATCCGGTCTATCCTTCGCTTGCCCTCATTTGCGTCTTCGTGGCCGGTGAGCTCAACCTCTTCTTCCGCACCGAACGGGAGAGGAGATACATTCGCGGTGCCTTCAGCCGTTACCTGTCACCTGACCTCGTGGAACGATTGGGCGAGCACCACGCGGAACTAGAACTGGGGGGCGAGATTCGCGAGATGACCCTCATGTTCTGTGACGTACGTGGCTTCACACAGATCTCCGAAAATCTCTCTGCGAGCGAGCTGACATCGCTGATCAACAAATTCCTGACGCCAATGTCCGGGGCTATTCTCGAGCACCATGGCACCATCGACAAATACATGGGCGATGCGATCATGGCGTTCTGGAATGCGCCACTTGACGATAAGGACCACGCCCGCAATGCCTGCCTGGCAGCCCGTGACATGATCGCGGCCCTGGGGCCTCTGAACGAACAATTGGAGGCAGAAGCCCAAGAAGCGGGCCGTGCGTTTGTCCCCATTCGTATCGGCATCGGGATTAACACAGGAGAGGCCTGTGTCGGCAACATGGGATCATCCCACCGTTTCGATTATTCGGTGATCGGCGACAATGTGAACATCGCGTCGCGGCTTGAGGGCCAGACCAAGTCGTATGGCGTCACGATCTTGTTGGGAGAGCGTACGAAGGAGCTCAGTCTGGATGAAGCCGTCTTGGAACTCGACCAGGTGAAAGTGAAGGGCAAGCAGCAGGCGGAGAGAGTGTTCACCATGCTGGCTTCCAATGCGGCAGACGGAACTGACAGCAACAGCACACTACAAGAGGAACAAACCAACATGCTCGCCGCCTATCGCGGGCGCGATTGGGGCAGAGCGCGCGAAGCAATTGATGCCTGCCGTGCCGTCTGCCCCGAACCCATTAGCGGATATTACGACGCCATGGAGGAGCGCCTGGCGCTTTTCGAGATGTCGCCGCCACCGGCGGACTGGGACGGTACTTTTGAGGCAGAAACAAAATAGCCCTTTGCCATCAACAGGCACCGGACAAGCCTGAAGCGCTCTAACCGGTCACAAAGCCCGCCTGCTTGTCGACGATATTGCTCAGCGGCATGCCCTTGCGGAAACGCTCCAGATTGTCGGTAAACACCGCAACCATATCTGTCTGGAAGCCAACGTAGTCGCCCGACATATGAGGTGAAACG
>JAJFHB010000453.1 GCA_021775795.1 Hyphomicrobiales bacterium
TGGAAGTTGCCGAGCGCGATCTTCGCAATACTGTCCTCATCGCCCCCTTCTCAGGGTTGATCGCTGAAAGATACGTCGATAATTTCGCAGAGGTTGCCGCTGGACAGCAAATCGCGCAAATCCATGATGAAACAACCTTAAATGTTGAAATCAGCCTGCCCGAATCCCTGATCTCTTTCATAAATCGTCTTGATCCCGTTTCCATCGTCTTCCCGACGCTTGAAGGCTTGCAGATTGAGGGGGAAGTGAGAGAGATCGGCGCACGAGCGACGAGTGCGAATGCCTTTCCGGTCAAAGTTGCCATGCAGGTTCTACCCGAGCAGGTGCGCCCGGGCATGACGGCTGAGGTGATATTCGAGTTTGAGAACGCAGCGACAGGTGAAGGGTTCGATCTCCCGAACACCGCGTTGCTGGTCTCCGGCGAAAAAGACATATCTTACATTTTTATCTATGACCCGGAGGCAGGGGTTGTGCAGCGCCGGGAGGTAGAAGTCATCAGCATACGAGACAATGATGTCTCCGTAATCGGTGACCTCGCAGAAGGCGACATTGTCGCCATCGCAGGGGTTTCATTTCTTGCCGACAACATGCGGGTTCGGCTCCTTGAAGAAGTGAATTGAACCCATGACCGGTCTGACAAAGATCGCGCTTGAGAACCGTATGGTTTTCCTGTTGGCGGCAATTCTCATCGTCTTCATGGGTCCTTACAGTTTTCAATCTCACCCTTCCCGCGAAGACCCGCAGATAACCATTCGCACGGCCACCATAACGGCACGGTTTCCCGGCATGTCGCCTGAACGTGTCGAGGAACTCATCACGCGCAAAATTGAAGAAAGAGCTCGTGAACTTCCAGAGGTTGAGTCGATTACTTCAACTTCCAGAAGCGGCAGCTCCATTGTCAAAGTCGAGCTGCAGGACCGCTACTTTGACATCGCGCCGATCTGGCAGCAGCTGCGCAACAAGATGACCGATCTGCAGGATGAACTTCCTGACGGCACGTTGCCCATCGAAGTGAACGATGATTATGGCAATGTCGCAATGGCCACGATTGCCATAACGGCTGAAGGGTTTTCACTGGCGGAAATGCGGGAGACCGCAAGAAATCTGCGCAACAGTTTTTACGCCGTAAACGGGGTGCGGAAGATCGACCTGTTCGGGGTTGAAAACGAAAGTGTCTTTGTCGAATTCAATGTTGCCACGCTGGCCAATTTTGGCGTTACGGCGGCGGAAATTATGACAACTCTGCAAAGCCAAAACATCATCCTTCCCGGCGGCAGAATTCAGGCAGGCAACATCTATTTTTCGATCGAGCCTTCCGGTAACTTCGAAAGTATCGACGACATCGGAGCTGTTCCGATTGAGCTTCCTGACCAGGACGGCCAAGTGACCTATCTGCGCGACATTGCGGATATCACACGAGCATATGCCGACCCGCCCAAAGCGCCGGCATTTTACAATGGCGTGCCAGCGGTGGTGCTGGGCATATCAATGATCGATCAATTTGATGCATTGGCTTTTGGTGAAACCCTTGCTCTGCGTGTCGATGAATTGGAGACCACACTCCCTATCGGATATGAACTTCACCTTGTGACGTTTCAACCGGACGACATTGCGGATGCTTTGAATGGCGTATTGAGTAATCTCTATCAAACCGTCGCCATCGTTCTGGCTGTGGTGATGTTGTTTCTGGGTTGGCGCACCGGGTTGATTGTCGGAACGATGGTTCCTTTGACCATGCTGTTATCGATACTCATCATGCGCTACGTCGGCATTGAGCTGGAGCGTATGTCGCTTGCCTCGCTTATCATCGCACTTGGTCTGCTGGTAGATAATGGCATCGTCATCGCCGAAGAAATCAGCAGGCGGCTGGCGATCGGTATCGAACGGCTGGAAGCCTGCGTATCGACAGGCCGGGACATGGCAATGCCACTCCTGAGTTCAAGCCTGACGACCATCATTGCATTCATGCCTTTGATGCTGGCGGAAAATGTGGCGGGTGAATACACGCGCTCGCTTTCGCTGGTTATCGCCATTGCCCTTCTCGGTTCTTGGGTTTTGGCGATGACAATAACGCCGCTGTTTTGCTTCTGGTTCACGAAGACGCCGGAAACTGTGGGCCAGGACGAAAAACCGGAGAACAGGTTTTATGGCCTCTATAGAAGCCTTCTCGACTTCCTTTTGCGATTTCGTCTTGTTTCCCTGTGTTGTGTGATAGCCGCCATGGTGGCATCGGTCTGGGCATTGCAGTTCGTTCCCAAGATTTTCTTTCCAGCCTCGGAACGTGCCCAATATCAGGTCTATGTTGACCTTCCGGTAGGAACCAACATCTACACCACTCTCGATAATGTCGAGACATTGAATGCTTGGCTCAACGACAAGGAAACCAACCCCGAGATTGTCAACTCGATGTCTTATGTCGCCTCGGGCGGCCCACGCTTTTTTCTTTCTCTCAATCCAATCGACCCGGATCCGCATCGCGCTTTCGTTCTCGTGAACATTGAAAGTAATGAGGTGATTGGTGAGTTGATGGAACGCACCCGGGAATTTGCACTCAACAATTTGCCAGACGCACGTGTGGAGTTGAAGCCCCTGTCCATGGGAGCCGGAGAAGCTGGATTGCTTGAATACAGATTGTACGGCGACGATGCGGAGCAACTCTTTCAAATCGCCGAACAGTTTGAAGGCATTTTCCGGGATATTCCCGGGGCTCGGGATATTCAGAATGACTGGGGAAACCGAACCGTTCGCATTGCCGTGAATGTTGATCAGGCACAAGCACGGCGCGCGGGCTTGACATCGGAAGATGTGGCTCAAGCTCTAGACGCCATCCTGTCAGGCGTGAACGTCACGGACTATCGTGAAGGCGATACCGCCATACCCATTATCGTGCGCGCCGAAGCTGCGGACAGAAACAACCTCGACCGTCTGCGCACACTAACAATTGTATCGCGCAAAGGCCTTGTGGTGCCTTTGCTGCAAATTGCGACGTTTGATGGCGTGCCGCAATTTTCGATCATTCAAAGGCGAGATCTGGAACGCTCAATCTCGGTTTCGATCAAGCACCCGACACTGACGGCTGCAGAACTGCACAAAAGCCTCGCGCCAACAATCGCTGAACTGGACCTGCCTGCAGGTTACCGGGTTGAACCGGCGGGCGAGATTGCCGACAGCGCGGAAGCACAATCAGCGCTTTCGGCCAACATGCCTCTTGCTGGAATGCTCATCCTTTTGGTTCTGGTGTGGCAGTTCAACAGTTTCAAAAAGCCTGTGCTCGTTGTGTCTGTCATTCCGCTCACCATTGTCGGGGTGACGTTGGGATTGCTGGCAGCACCAGGGGCAGTGTTCGGCTTCATGGCGATGATGGGCCTGCTCTCGCTGGCCGGGATCATCATCAACAACGCAATTGTGTTGATCGATAGAATTGACACGGAGCTCGCTGAAGGACTTCCCGTTCGTGAGGCCATTGTTGAGGCTTCGGCAAAACGGTTGCGTCCCATAATGATGACAACACTCACCACCATTTTCGGCCTGGCGCCGGTGATCCTCTCCGGGGACGTGCTCTTTTACGACCTCGCGGTAGTCATTGCCGGAGGGCTCGCAGCCGGAACAGTTCTCACCCTGGGTGTCGTCCCCATTTTGTATAGTCTGTTTTTCGGTTCAAGGCAGGCGAACCCGATCACAACCCAGGCCGCGTCCTGAAGACAGTAATTCGCCGTACGTCGACGACCGGCATCGCTCCCAGAACACTACAACGTCAAGCTAGAGCGTTTCACGTTGATATGGATTCGGTTTGATCGGGTTTACCGGCAAGGCGCGCTGCGCCGCGCGATGTGGGCATCGGGCAAGCAGAGCAACGCTGATGGAGGGCCGATTTGGCGCCATCAAACGGTTCCATATCAACGTGAAACGGCTCTAGTCGCAAACCGTAACCTGCTATGTAAGCTTCGTGACGACAGCTGCACCATGTTCAAGCGTTCGGTGGACAGGACACTTGTCCGCAATTTCCAGAAGTTTGGCTGCGGTAGCCTCATCCACGTCGCCAGCGACTGAAATCCTGCGCTCGAAACGATCAATCTTTCCCTCCCGCCCCTCACCGCAATCGAGGCAGTCCTTTGCGTGCACTTTGTCATGGTTGACTTCAACACTCACCTGCCCAAGTTCCAGGCCTTTACGATCCGCATACATGCGCAAGGTCATGGTGGTGCAGGCGCCCAACGCTATTGAGACGAAATCATAAGGCGATGGCCCCGAATCGAGCCCGCCGTAATCCATCGGCTCATCTGCAAGAAGACGATGTGGCCCTGACAGAACCTGTTGTTGAAATTTGCCATTTCCTGTCTCGCGGACGACGACTTCCGGTGGTGTATCATCTTCCTGAACGGCGGGAGCTGAAGCTTCGATGTAACGTGAGGCCCAGGCGCTCAACACATCAGCAACAAAAATTGAGTCGGCACGCCGCGTGAGCAGGTGATCCGCATCGTCGAGAGACACGAATGTCTTGGGGTGTTTGGCCGCCTGAAATATCTGGGCGGCATTATCAATACCAACGGTCGCGTCACGGGGAGAATGGAAGACGATAAGCGCCTTCTTCATGCCTGCAACGGCCTCGGTAAGATTTTGGCCGGCGAGATCATCCAGGAACTGCTTCTTGATCTTGAAGACCCTGCCCGCAAGCGACACTTCCGCCTCTCCGTGCGTTTCTATCGTCTCCAGGTCAGCCGAAAAATTATGAGCCACATGTTCCGCACTGGA
Source organism: Hyphomicrobiales bacterium (assembly GCA_021775795.1). Lineage (GTDB taxonomy): Bacteria > Pseudomonadota > Alphaproteobacteria > Rhizobiales > JAJFHB01 > JAJFHB01. The sequence continues at coordinate 4,753 of JAJFHB010000453.1, forward strand.
GGGCGCGCCGATGGTCGCGACAGCTTTTGCCTCGGAAACGTGAGGGGCTGCAGCCAGAACAGCCGCACCACCGAGACTGTGTCCGATCAGCAGCTTTGGCGCTTCAAAGGACTGGCGCAGAAAGTCTGCCGCAGCAACGAGATCCTGCACGTTGGAGGAGAAATTGGTATTTGCAAAATCTCCCTTGCTTGCGCCCAGCCCGGTAAAGTCAAAGCGGAAGACGGCAATGCCCTTTTTTGCGAGCTCGCTTGCAATCCGCGCTGCGGCAAAAATATCTTTGGTGCAGGTGAAGCAATGCGCAAATAGCGCATAGGCACGTATTTGACCGAGCGGAAGTTCGAGCTTTGCTGCAAGCTCCTCGCCTTGACTGCCTGTAAATGTGAGCTTTTGCGTTTGCACCGACATCCCCGTGCCTCCCTGGCTATCGCTTTCCCTGAGTGGCCGCAAACATGGGATAGCACCGGCAAAAACACAAGACGGGCTCTCGTCTTCGTGAATCGCACCGGGCAATGCTTACATCGCTTCATCTCTTCTCGAATACGCGTGATGGCGTCAAACAGGTTTCGAGCACTGATGAAACGACCTAGCGTTTGAGGATGCGTTGCAGTTCGGATTGTTCGTCAGATGATAACGGAACTGTCTTTTGGTCGCCACGTGCGGAGCGACGGCGGAAAGAGGCAAATACAGCAAGGGCGCCCAAAATGAGAAGTACCGGCGCGGCCAGCCAAAGAGCCCATGTGTGGGGTGCAAACGGGGGGCGAAGCAGAACAAACTCACCGTAACGCGCAACGACGAAATCGATGACTTCATCATCGCTGTCACCGACAACCAGACGCTCGCGAATAAGCAACCTTAGATCACGTGCCAGAGGGGCATCGGAATCATCAATCGACTGGTTCTGGCAAACAAGACACCTGAGTTCGGTAGATAGATCGCGTGCCCGCAATTCAAGCTCGGCATCTTCAAGGATCTCATCGGGCTGCAATGCGATCGCTGGTATGGTCATAACAACCACAAGCACGACTGAAAGGATGCGCATCAAAATCATGCAGGAGTGCCCTCAGGTGTTGGCACTTTGGTGCGTGCTGCCTTCGGTGCACCGACACGGTATCGCCGGTCAGAGAGGGAGACCCCTCCCCCTACAAACATAATGACAGCGCCAATCCAGATAAACGGCGCCAGTGGATTGTAGTAGGCACGAACCGCATATCCGCCGGTGACAGCATCGCCCAGCACCACATAGAGATCGCCAGTCCAGAATGTATGGATCGCCGCCTCGGTGGTGGGGATCTGTTGTGCCGTGTAGATGCGTTTTGAGGCTTGCAGTACAGCGAATTCCTCGCCCTCCTCGCTGGCAATGAAGCGCCCCACCTGTTCGTGATAATTGGCACCCTGTCTTGGAGTTACGCCGTCGAATTGAAGTTCAAAACCAGCAACTTCCAGCTTGTCACCGATTTGCATGACAGCAACTTCTTCCACCCGCCAGGCAGAGACAGCGACGATACCCAGCACCATGACGCCCATGCCGGCGTGAGCAAGCCCACCGCCCCAGGCTGACCGGGGAAGCCCTATAGCCCGCTTGTATGCAACACCAATCGGCTCACGAAAAAGCTTTGCCCGGAAGGCAAGTTCTGACACGGCGCCGGCAATCAACCAGACTCCAAGAGCCATTCCGAAGGGCGCGAGCAACGGGCCGCCGGACTTCAACCACATCGCAACCGCCGCCGCCGCAATGGCAATGAAAGCCGCAAATGCCAGTCTCTGCGATACTGCCAGCACATCGCTCCGTTTCCAGGACAGGAAGGGACCAAAGGGCACTACTAATAGCAACGGCACCATGAGTGGAACGAAAGTAGAGTTGAAAAAGGGAGG
>JAJFHB010000454.1 GCA_021775795.1 Hyphomicrobiales bacterium
ATGAACCAGTCGCTGGCGCTGCAATGGCTGCCGAAGAAAGACGCCCCACGCCAGCTTGGCCGCATTCTGTCTGCCGGCTCATTTGCAACCATTGCTGCCTACGGCTTGATTTTCGTCACCTGGAAGTGGCTGGAACTTGGATATGAACTGGTCTATGCCGCCGCCGGCGCAATGACCCTCTTCATCACGCTGTTTGTGGTGATCGCCTATCCTCATTTCAAACAGGATGTTGAACAGCGCAAACAACTGGTGTTGCGCAAGCGTTATTGGCTCTACTACGCCCTCACATTCATGGGTGGTGCGCGCCGGCAGATATTCATTGTCTTTGCAGGCTTCATGATGGTCGAAAAATTCGACTATTCGGTTGCCGCGATCACAACCCTCTATCTTGTGAATGCCGCCTTCAACATGGTTTTCGCGCCCCGAATTGGCGCCCTCATTGGGCGGTTTGGCGAGCGCAATGCACTGGTCTTCGAATATGTCGGCCTGATTGCCGTGTTCACCGGCTATGCCTTTGTCCAGCACGCATGGGTGGCCGCCGGCCTGTATATCGTCGATCACGCCTTCTTTGCTCTGGCCATCGCCATGAAGACGTACTTTCAAAAAATTGCCGACCCGGCCGATTTTGCGCCAACTGCCGGCGTTGCCTTCACCATCAACCACATCGCCGCCGTCGGCCTGCCGGTGATGCTCGGCTTCGTATGGATCATGGATGCCTCCGCAGTATTTCTGATCGGCAGCGCAATGGCTGTGGTCTCGTTGATGTTGTCATTTCTGATCCCCAGAAATCCCGAGCCCGGCGTTGAATTCGTCTGGAAGACCAACGCCAACCCGGTGTCAGCTCCAGCAGAGTGACATTTGCGCACTGCAGTGTCACAGCTGAATTCCTTATTTGACCTGAGCCTGAACTCCCGCTTCAATCCCGTTGCATCACTCTGATCGGGAACAGAATTCATGGCCAACAACGATCCCCTGCTGCAGCCATACCAGCTGAAGCACCTCACCTTGAAAAACCGCATCATGTCGACTTCCCATGAGCCGAACTACTCGGTTGATGGCATGCCTGCCGACAAATACCGGCTCTATCATGTCGAAAAGGCCAAGGGCGGCATCGCCATGACGATGACCGCGGGATCGGCAATCGTGTCGAGGGACTCTTCGCCGGCCTTCGGCAACCTGTTCGCCTATGATGATGCCATCGTGCCCCACATGAAGCGTCTCACCGACGAGTGTCATGAACACGGATGCGCGGTGATGATACAGCTTACCCACCTTGGCCGCCGAACCGGCTGGAACCATTCGGACTGGTTGCCCGTTCTGTCACCCTCGATGGTTCGCGAGCCGGCACATCGCGCCTTTCCAAAGGTCATGGAAGACTGGGACATTGAACGCATAGTTGCAGACTATGCTTCAGCTGCACAACGCATGCAGGACGCAGGCCTTGATGGCATAGAAATCGAAGCCTACGGACATCTGTTTGATGCCTTCTGGTCTCCGCGCACAAATACGCGCGAAGATGAATACAACGGCAGCCTCGAAAACCGGCTGCGCTTTTCAAATCGTGTTCTGGAGGCAATCAGGAAAAGCTGCGGCCCCGACTTCATTGTCGGCTTGCGCCTTGTAGTAGACGAAGACATCGAGACCGGCATACGCCGGGACGAAGGTATCGAAATTTCCCGCAGTTTTGTTATCGGCGGCATGATCGATTTTCTGAATGTCATCAAGGGTCGCATCGATTCAGATGCAGCCCTGGCGCTTACCGAAGTCATTCCCGTGATGGGGCAACGTTCCGCCCCTACTCTGGATTTTGCCGGCGAAGTGCGCGCAGCAACAAAATTCCCGGTCTTCCACGCTTCAAAGATCAGCGACGTTGCAACCGCTCGCCACGCCATCTCCGAAGGAAAACTCGACATGGTCGGCATGACGCGCGCCCATATCGCTGATCCCCACATTGTCCGTAAAATCACAGAAGGCCGTGAAGCTGAAATTCGCCCTTGTGTCGGGGCCACCTACTGCCTCGACCGTATCTATGAGGGTCACGGCGCCTTGTGCATCCACAATGCCGCCACGGGCCGTGAAGCAACGATGCCACACGTCATTGAAAAAACCGGCAAGTCGGCCCGGAAAATTGTCATCGTGGGTGCTGGCCCTGCAGGCCTGGAAGCAGCCCGTGTCAGTGCCGAGCGCGGCCACGACGTAACACTGTTTGAGGCGGCAAATGATCCAGGCGGTCAGGTCAGGTTGGCGGCCAACGGAAAACGCCGCAAAGACCTCATCGGCATTGCTGATTGGCGAGCAGAACGCATCACGGCACTCGGGGTTACACAGCACTATAACACCCTGGCGGAAGCATCCGACGTTACGGCGCTCAATCCCGATGTGGTGATTATCGCCACCGGAGGTCTTCCAAACCAGGAGTGCATAGAAGAAGGCGCGGGCCTCACCGTGAGCAGTTGGGACATTCTTGCCGGCGATGTGGCACCCGGCGATGACGTGCTTTTGTATGACGACAATGGCGCGCATCCTGGAATGCAGGCAGCAGAGTTCATCGCCGAGGCCGGGGCTTCACTGGAAGTGATTTCACCTGAGCGTTTCTTTGCCCCTGAAATTGGCGGACTGAATCACGTTGCTTATGCGAAATGCTTCCAGACCCATGGTGTCACGCTCACCATCAACACCCGCGTCAGGTCCGTCAGTCGCGACGGCAACAAACTGAAGGTCATATTGTCCAGCGATTATCTCGATGGTGGTGACGTTTCGGAACGTCGCGTCGATCAGGTGGTGGTCGAGCATGGCACCCTGCCCCTCGACGAACTCTATTTCGAGCTGAAAGAGAGATCGCTCAATCGCGGCGAGGTCGATCATGACGCGCTTATCAACGGCCGGGCCCAGGAGCTTGTTGCAAACGACGAAGGTGAGTTTGAGTTGTTTCGTATCGGTGATGCGGTTGCAAGCCGCAACATCCACGCCGCGATGTTTGATGCCTTGAGGCTGTGCAAAAACTTTTGAGCGGCGCCGAAACCCGCAAAACACCCGGAATCACGAAACTGTGGACGGTGTGTGGAAAACCGCGAATCAGCAAATGACACCGCCTGAGATCTGCCGCACTATTCACTTGCACGGTCGTTAAGGGTTCGGTGGCTGGCGGATCCGGACATTGCTTAAAGGTCGTGAGTTCCGGGTCAGATCCCGGCGGGATGGTGAAAGAGACGCAAGTCTTGGGAATTGTCCGGCAAGGGCTGGCAACTGCTACCGGGGCGGCTCAGTTGGCGCCAAAATGCTTTTCGGAGTGTGGAGGTAACGACCCGAGCTTAACCGATGATGTTGTAAACGGCGGTCAACCGTTAAGACAGCAACAAGGGAAAACCCTTCGGGGCGGACCCCCTGAATCTGGTTCTTCGGAATGAGGTTTGGGGCGACAAAGAAAAGCTGGAAACAGTGGATCGGAATCGCGAAACCATGGAACTGCCATGGTGCATAGGGTTCTTCGGGACACGATGCAGTACGGTAGAGACATGAGAAAGTGCGGGGCAGCTTCGGTTGCTCCGCATTTTCTTTTCTAGCGCCGGCTTAGCCCGCCAGGCGCCAGCACTTTCAAACTCACGAAACACAACCCAACCCAACCCGCAATCAGGCAACGCCAAGCTTCTGCTTAAGATCAGTGCTGGATGTCGTGTACTGAAACACAAGCCGTTCTTCGGGGAAGATATAGTGAAAGGCATGATGCGCCATCAAAGCCGCCTCATGAAATCCGGACAATATGAGCTTTAGCTTTCCGGGATAGGTCGCAATATCGCCAACTGCATAAATGCGGGGCTCTGAGGTTTCGAAGCTTGCCGTGCTGACCGGTATGAGGTTTTGCTCAAGATTGAGGCCCCAATCTGCGATGGGACCGAGCTTCATCGTCAGACCAAAAAACGGCAGCAACGTATCGCATGCGACGTTTAGTTCACTGCCATCTTTGCTGCGAACAGCAGCGCCCGTCAGTTGTCCATTGCCGCCCTCCAAACCGGTAACCTGGCCGATGTGGAGGTTGACCTTGCCTGCATCCACAAGTGCCCGCATCTTGTTTACAGAGTCTGGGGCTGCCCTGAAATCATCACGACGGTGCAGCAGCGTCATCGAGCGCGCCAGCGGTTGCAGGTTGAGCACCCAATCAAGGGCACTATCGCCGCCACCGACGATTAGGATATCGCGGTCGCGAAACTGTTCCATGCGCTTGACCGAGTAAAACACTGATGTGCCTTCATATTCTTCGACACCGGGAATGGGTGGCTTCTTCGGCTGGAAGCTCCCGCCACCGGCGGCAATAATGATGAGCGAGGCTTCAAACACCAGATCGCCGTC
>JAJFHB010000455.1 GCA_021775795.1 Hyphomicrobiales bacterium
AGTTTTCAACTTGTTGAGTTTCTCGTCCCAGAAAGCATCAAAGAAGCCGACCCATTCGGCGACCGATTTGAGCGCTCCGGCTTCCAGCCGGTTGATCCGCTCGCGGCCTCGCGCATGGACCGAGATCAGATTTCCTTCTTCCAGAACGGTGAGATGTTTTTTGACTGCCGCCCGCGTCATGTCGAAGTGTCCGGCGACCTCGCCAATGGTCATATCCCCGCTGCTTAGATGCCGGAGCATGAGGCGTCTGTTCGGGTCCGCCAGGGCGCGGAAGGCTCCCTGAACGTCATGCGTCGATGCCTGCATCATGGCTGTTCCCTGAAATGATACCAATGAGTATCATTTAATATGATACGAAATGGTATCATGTCAACTGCCGTGAGACTGGGGGAAGGAATTTGGGGCGCGCCTCTTGAATAGTTTAATTTTGAACTATATAGTTCAACGTTGAACCATTAACGAGGATTTGTCCCATGCCAGTTTCGCGACGAAATTTCATTCGGATCGCAGGCGCCAGCGCCGTCGTAGCTGCTGCAGGTGCCACCACATTTGCTTTTACCAGAACACCGACTGCTGCTCAGGAACCCTGGCACATAGCCGGTTCCAGCGAGACTGAACCGCGCCGCCGCGCGCTCTCCTACGCCATTCTCGCGCCCAACCCACATAACCGTCAGCCCTGGGTCATCGAAATGAAGGGTGACGATGAAATGACCCTTTATTGCGACACGGATCGCGTACTCCCGGCAACGGATCCCTTTAGCCGGCAGATCACAATCGGCCTTGGGTGCTTCCTTGAGCTATTGCGCATGGCGGCGGCAGAAGATGGCTACCGTGCAGACATCACACCGTTTCCTGAAGGTCATGATGATGCGGCTCTGGACGCACGTCCTATCGCCCATGTTCGTTTTGTGAGCGATGCAGGAGTTGAGAAAGATCCGCTGTTTGCCGCCGTACTGGACAGGCGTTCAAACAAGGAGACCTACGACACTTCACGCTCGGTCAGCATGGAGACGATTGCCCAGCTTCAAACTTCCAATGCCGCATCGCCCGGCATCCGCATGGATGCAACCGTTGATGAGGCCCGCATCGGTGAGCTGCGTGATCTGGCCTGGCGCGCCCACATGATCGAGATGGAAACAGAGGACACCTACATGGAGAGCGTCAATCTGATGCGCATAGGCAAGGCCGAAATTGAGGCCAACCCCGATGGCATCGATCTTGGCGGTCCCTTCCTCGAAACCCTGAAACTGCTGGGCATGCTCAACCGTGAAGCGCTCGCGGACATGAACTCAAGCGCCTACCAGCAGGGCCTGGATATGTACCGGGAGATCATTGGCTCGGCCATGGGTTTTGTCTGGATCGCCACGCCAGCCAATACCAGAGTGGACCAGTTAACCGCAGGTGCAGCCTACCTTCGCCTGAACCTGCAAGCCACACTCACCGGCGTTGATATGCAGCCCCTGAGTCAATCTCTTCAGGAATACGCAGAAATGTCTGATCTTTTTGAGGAAGTGCATGGGCGCCTCACGGTTTCTCCCGGCGAGACGGTACAAATGTTTGCCCGTCTGGGGTATGGTCCGCAAGTTGCGCCATCGCCGCGGTGGCGGGCTGATACGAAGGTGTTGTCTGCATGACAAAAGGCGCTGGAACTGATCCGCTGCTGTTCGAGTTTTTCAATGAAATCGGTATCATAGAACAACTGGCGCGGACGCGGATGGAACGGGAACTGCCCCGCGGCCTGACCTTGTCTCAGTTCAGCGTACTCAATCACTTTGTCCGGCTCGGCGGCGAGAAATCGCCCGTCGAGCTGGCCCGTGCCTTTCAGGTTACCAAGGGCGCCATGACCAACTCCATCCAGAAGCTCGAGGCGAAGGGATTTGTCGAAATCGCGCCGGATCCAAATGATGGCCGTGCCAAAAAAATCCGTATCAACGATGCGGGCCGCGAAGCGCGGGAGGAGGGGATCGCAGCCCTGGTCGACCAGTTTCCACTCCTTCTGACAGCGTTTGACGGCAGCGAATTTGAAAAGGCGATACCGTTTCTCCGCCGCTTGCGGATGTTTCTCGATGAAAACCGCGATGTCCGCGTCTCCGAAGCCGCGCAGTAGCCGTTATTGTAATTTAATGGTAGGGCTCGAAACTGAATTTCTGGAGCCTGCCTCATGCTGCTTTCCCTGCAGAGCCTCGTCGGCGTATTTCTTTTTCCCCTGATTGCCTGGATCCTGTGCGATGAGCGCTCCAGCCTTGATCTGAAAACCGCAGTACGCGTCATTGCAGCCGGCTTGATCCTGCAGTTTCTGATAGCAGGCGTTCTTCTCAACGTTCCCGGATCAACCGCGCTGTTTGGCTATTTGAGCGACGGGGTGAGGGCGCTGCAGACAGCAACGCTTGCTGGCGTCAGCTTTGTCTTTGGCTATCTGAGTGGTGGTGATGCGCCCTTTGAAGTGGCAAACCCCCAGAATGCTTTCATCCTCGCATTTCAGGCGTTGCCGCTTGTATTGCTGATGAGCGTTCTGTCGAGGCTGCTTTACCACTGGGGCATTCTGCAGGCAGTGGTTCGTGTTTTCGCGTTGGTTCTACAGCGTGCGCTCGGTGTCGGCGGACCGCTGGGGACTGCAACGGCGGCGAACGTTTTCATTGGGATGGTGGAAGCACCGCTTTTGGTGCGGCCTTACATTGCAGGAATGAGCCGCAGCGCCCTCTTCGCCACCATGACGGCAGGCATGGCAACGGTTGCCGGCACCGTCATGGCGCTGTACGCCCTCGTACTCGAGCCCACCATTCCCGGTGTTGCCGGCCATATACTTGCCGCCTCCATCATGAGCGCCCCGGCGGCCATCGTTATTGCCCGTCTCATGGTTCCCGGCTCAGAGGCAGTTGAAGAAGAGAAGGTCGAGTTTTCTGAGGAAGATC
>JAJFHB010000456.1 GCA_021775795.1 Hyphomicrobiales bacterium
CACTTACAAGACACAGCACCGGCCGGGGCACTAAGTGGTCAAGACCTACATGAACAGCTGCTCGTCCTCGAGACCGGTGTACATGTCAGCAACAAACTCGCCGTAGCCATTGTAAAGTTGGCTTGGCACCTTGTCCCAGAACAGCGATGAACCTTCGTCGATAATACGCTCTTCCGCCTGGCTCCAGCGTGGATGCGGCACTTCAGGATTGATGTTGGCCCAAAAGCCGTACTCTGCGGCTTGGATTTCTTCCCAGAAGCTTTTTGGACGTTCATATGTTATGGTAAAACGTACAATCGACTTGATGGACTTGAAACCATACTTCCACGGCGTCATCAGACGCAGCGGGGCGCCGTTCTGTGGCGGTGCCGGCTGACCATAAACGCCAGTGACGAGCAGAGTGAGATCGTTCATCGCCTCGGCCATGGTGAGGCCTTCCACATAAGGCCATGGATACCAATGCTGTTTCTGGCCACCCGCCACTTCAGGATCTTCGAAAGTTTCCATGCGCACGTATTTGGCACTGGAAAGCGGCCGGGCGCGTTCTACCAGATGCCGCATGGCAAACCCGGTCCAGGGCACCGTCATTGCCCAGGCTTCAACACATCTGAGGCGGTAGACGCGCTCTTCAAGCGGCATGGAGCGAATGAGTTCATCGATATCGAGCAGCATCTCTTCTTCGACCATGCCGTCGATCGCCACCTGCCAGGGCCGAAGCGGCAGGCTTTGTGACGCTTCATGAACATTCTTGCTCGAGCCGAACTCATAGAAATTGTTGTAGGTCGTCACCACCTCTTCCGGTGTCAGCGCGCGCTCGACCGTGTAGGTTTCGTTGCGCGCTGCAGGATAGAGATCTGCTGTGGGATCGTCCAGTGCGGCAGCAGTCCTTACACTGCCGATACTGGCTGCTCCACCAAGACCAATCGTTCCAATTGATGTTGCCGAACCCGCAAGAAACTTGCGCCGGTTCATGTAAACGTGCTCAGGCGTCGCTGCAGATTCAGGCAGTTCCCAACCCTTAGGCCGCTTAATCAACATGTCTCAATTCCTCCGAAGATAAAGAATGCTCCGTGTGCAGATATGATGTCTCAATTCGCAGGCCAAATCACGCTTCTGCGAGTTATCTCGGGCGCGCGATCACGAACTGGAATTTTACTTGTAATTTCAAACAATAAGACCCGGACCAGCGATCCACCGGCCCGGGCCAAATTTGGTTCAACATTTCGTCAGGCCGCTTCTGCGTTGTTCTCCGCCAAAACCTGATCAGCAAGTTTTCCGGTCAGCTCAGACAAATGGTCTTGCTTGAACGTGAAGGTGCCAACGCCTGAAGTGGCTGAGCGCACTTCAACGATAAGGTTCTGAATTTCATTTTCCGGCATGTTGGCCTGAACCGTATCCCAGCCCGTCCAGCCCTCGCGTGCATCGAAGCCGAGCAACTGGCCCCGCCGCCCACTGACAATCTGGTTGACCTTGGATGTTGCATCCGAAGGACAGTGCACTTCCACATAGACGATCGGCTCCAGCAGTACAGGTGCACATTGCGGCATGCCTTCTGCTAGGGCAATTCGGCCTGCAGTTTTGAATGCCTGCTCCGAAGAATCCACAGCGTGATAGGAACCATCGGTAAGCTTTACCGAGATATCAACCACCGGAAAACCAAGGGAGCCGCTTACGAGAAACTCCCTCGCGCCATTCTCCACGGCTGGAATATACTGCCGCGGCACCACGCCACCGGTGATGGATTCCGTGAATTCAAAGCCCGAGCCCCGCGGCAACGGTTTGATCTCCACAACCACATCGCCAAACTGACCATGGCCGCCAGACTGCTTCTTGTGCCGGCCCCGTTGTGTGACCGACTTGCGTATAGTCTCCTTGTAGGCGATGCGTCGTGGTCGGGTTTCAGCTTCAATGCCATATTTTCCAGCAAGCCGCTCAAGCGCCACCCGAAGGTGCATATCGCCCTGCCCCCAAATGATCATTTCATTTGTGTCCTGATTGACCTCAAGCGAAATGGAGGGGTCTTCTTCGATAATCTTGGCAAGCGCGGATGAGAGTTTGACCTCGTCTTTGCGTTCTTTCGCGGACAACGCCAGACCGAACACCGGTTCCATGGGCGGAATTTGATCGAGTTGTCCGGTCTCACCTTTTTCTGCCAAAAGGGTTTCCCCGGTCGCAAACTCATCGAGGCGTCCAAGCGCCACCGTATCACCAGGGCCTGCTTCATTGGCCTTGCTGGTTTCCTGTCCCATCAGGGTGAAGAGGCCGGCAACACGTCCGGACTCGCCAGTTGCCCCAAACAGCGTCGTGCCGTCTGCCAGCTTGCCCGCCAGCACGCGCGCCAAAGAGAGCTTGCCGCCGTGGGTGGTGTGGAAGGTCTTGAGTATCTGCACGAGAGGCGCATCTCCCGAGGCTTTGGCGCCAAGACGCTCAACAGTGCTCTCAATACCCGGCGTTTCATGGCGAAGCGCCTTCAACAACCGGCGGATACCGTTGCCGTTCTCTGCCGAACCAACGAGGACCGGTACAATCTGGCCTGAATTCAGTTCTCTCGTCAGATCATCAAAAACTCTGTCACGGGGTGGCTCGATGTCTTCGAGCAGCTGTTCCATGAGTTCATCATCATAATCCGCGAGCTGTTCCAGCATGCCAAAACGCGCTTCGTTGTTTTCATCCAGCATGCCGCTTGGAAGTTCAATGACTTCACTTTCAGCGTGTTCGCGATAAACGAACGCCCGCGCCAATGCCAGATCAACAAAACCTGTGGCGATGCCGTTTTCCCATATGGGCAGTTGCCGCAATACCAAAGGTTGCTGGCTTGCCGGCTGCAGCGCTTCCAGCATCTGCCGGATGCTGCCTTCTGCCTTGTCCACTTTATTCAAAAACAAAAAGCGCGGGATATTACGCTCTTCCAGCTGCTTCAGGATCAATTGCAGCGCCGGAACCTTCTTTTCGTCCGGCTCACAAACGACAATTGCGGCATCACAGCCACTCAGCGCCGCCACTTGTTCATGCAGAAATTCAATGGAGCCGGGACAGTCTACAAACGTGTAGCTGTCGCCAAGATACTCTGTCGTTGCCGCATTCAGCTCAACGCTCATTCCGTGCGCGCGCGCTTCCGGCGACGCATCACCCAGCGTCGTGCCATCCGACACTTTACCCTGCCGGGTAACAGCTCCGGTCCGATGTAAAATTGCTTCGAGAAGAGTTGTTTTGCCGCTCAGATAGGGTCCCACCAGTGCGATGCACCGCGGACCCGTAGCGACATTGTCGCCTTGGTCCATGATATCCCTCCAATCTTAGACGCGGTTGAGGGTACGTCGCTCACCAGGGTCCGCCCCCCGGATCGCCTAATCAGTAAACCTATGGTTTCAAGCTTGAAGGGAACATGCAAGCCTTTATGACGGTTTTCTTACACGCTGAAAGGCCCGACAGAGGGCAGCAGCACGAAAAAAGGCCGGAACCACCACAATGGGCGATACCGGCCTTCCATCAATTCTGTTCAGATTTCGCCGAAACGCCCGGCGGAAACGAATTCGCTAGTGTGTGAAAGTCAGGTTGACCCGCGTCAGACCACCGGCAACGTTAAGACCGGTCTGCGCCGACACACTCACAGGCTGCAACGCAAAGGAGTTGTCTGCACTGAAAAGCACATTGGCACCAAGACCGACGCCAATCGTTGCTTCCGCGGAAGCACCGCCGTATGTGCCTGCCAGAGTTCCAGCGTTATAGGTGTTCGTGCCCGCCAGCACGCCCCATACGATGACGCTGTCCTGAGTCCAGCCAATATCAACACCTGCTTTTTCAATGGTGCCGCGATAATGCTCGGTCGGACCACCATCAGCGGGGGTGAATGTGCAGTTCATGTCTTTGTTCGAGCCGATGATAAATCCAAAGCCACCTTCAACAGAGCAGTTCAATGCCCCGACATTGACATTGGGATCATTAGCTTGTGCATTCTGGCTTTGCCCAAAGGCAAGCGTGGCGGCCAATGCAGTGGCGGCATAAAGAGCAACTTTTTTCATTTCTTACCTCCTGAAAAATCCCGTTTGTGAGGAATGCTCATACATTCACATTCGCACACGCCCCAACACGAGACCAGAAAACTGTGTCAATTCAACGTTCACTCTAGGGTGCCCGAAGAGACTTCCCTTGACATAAGTCATTTCGCAGCAAATTCCAGCGCTAACGCTTGAATTTGATTAACAAAATTAGCGCAGCCCGCCACAGAACCTCTGAATGCGCTGACACGCCTCCTCCAGCGCTTCGG
>JAJFHB010000457.1 GCA_021775795.1 Hyphomicrobiales bacterium
TTGGGCCGCTGGTCGTGGATGCTTTTGCCTGCATCCTGTTCCAGATGAAGCCGCTCAATTCCAATGGTAACTGTTGACGTGTCAGGCATGTCCAGCACGACGCTGCCTTCTCCGACAACAGGCTGCTTGAACTGCGAAATCTGATAGCCCTGGGGCAAATCAGGATAAAAGTAATTCTTACGGTCGAAAACTGAACGCAGATTGATCGTGGCGTTCAAGCCAAGACCACTGCGAACCGCCTGCTCAACACAAAACCCGTTTATGACCGGGAGCATCCCGGGCATAGCGGCATCAACGAGGCTAACGTGATCGTTCGGGTTGCCGCCAAACTTAGCGCTGGCACCGGAAAACAACTTTGCTTCCGAGGCAACCTGAGCATGTATCTCAAGGCCAATGACAATTTCCCAATCGCCCTGAGCGCCGGCAATCAGATCCTTCTCAAACGCCTCGCGTTTTCCAATCTCCATCGTCGCTAGTCCCTGAATGCCGCTTCGGCCGCGTCAGCCAGCTCTCGAAGCGAAGAGTAATGGTATGTGGGGGTGACAACTTCATCGGGCTCAGGTGTTGCACCAAAACCGTCTTTGCCTTTGCGCCGCTCGATCCAGGCCGTTGCGTAACCTAACTGCTGTGCGGTGCCAATGTCGTGAAACTGGCTCTGCGCAACATGCAGAACATCCTTGCGGGCAATGCCGCTAACGCTTTGGCGCCCAAGACAATAAGCGAAGACCTGAATGTCCGGTTTGCAATTGCCGGCATCCTCGGCTGTGACCTTGTCATCAAACGGGTTTCCGAGCGTCTTGCTCATGTACCAATACGCCCAGTTGTCCGCATTCGTGAGGGCGACGAGGCGGTAGTGCCGTTTGAGTGACTGCAATGCCTCCACCGAATCCTCAAAGACCGGCCATCGCTGCATAGACTGCTTCATACCATCAGCGATTGTCTTATCTGCAGGCAGTCCGAGCACACCCGCGAGTTCTGAATAGATCGGCGCCATCATGGCAGTAAACGAAGAATCTGGAGTAGCGCGATGCTGTTTGGATGCCGCCCAACCAAACGCTTCGAGGATCGCTGATTTAGCAATCGACACACCCGCACCCTTTGCCACGGGCTGGATGTAATCAAGGATCCCGGTTTCATAGTCTATGAGCGTGCCAATGACGCCCATGGTAAGCGTCTTGTATCGCTTGAGCCCCTTGCTGCTCATCGCCACCACACTTCCGGGCGCGTCTCAAAACTTACGGCGTCTTCAAGCACATGGGCTGCCCGCAACAACGTACATTCATCAAAGGCACTGCCAATAAGCTGCAATCCCAGCGGCAGACCATCGGCTGATTGTCCAGCCGGCACGCTGATGCCCGGCAGGCCCGCCATGTTGACCGTAACCGTGAACACATCGTTCAGGTACATCGTTACAGGATCGGTAATCTCACCTGGCGCAAAGGCTGGGCCCGGTGTTGTCGGTGTCAGAATGACATCGACACTCTTGTAGGCGTTTTCAAAGTCCTGCTTGATCAGGCTCCGAACCCGCTGTGCCTTTGTGTAGTAGGCGTCATAATAGCCGGCAGACAGAACATAGGTTCCAATGAGAATGCGGCGTTTCACTTCTGCTCCGAAACCTTCCGCCCTCGTGTTCTCATACAATTCGGTAATGTCATCACCTGCACAACGCAGGCCGTAACGAACGCCGTCATATCTCGCCAGGTTTGAAGAGGCCTCGGCAGGAGCAACTATGTAATAGGCCGGCAGCGCGTATTTTGTATGCGGCAGAGAGACATCAACAATTTCGGCGCCAGCTGCTGTGAGAAGCTCAATACCCTTCTGCCACAAGTGTTCCATTTCATCGGGCATGCCATCAACGCGGTATTCCTTTGGAATGCCAACCTTCAAACCGCGAACATCGCCAGTAAGAGCGGCTTCATAGTCAGGGACCGGCACATCAACACAAGTGGCATCCTTGTCATCGTTACCCGCCATTGACTGCAACATGATGGCAGCATCCCGCACGGTGCGTGTCAGGGGCCCTGCCTGATCAAGGGAGGATGCAAATGCCACAATTCCCCATCGTGAGCAGCGGCCATAAGTTGGCTTCAGTCCGACAATACCGGTCAGTGCGCCGGGCTGTCGAATAGAGCCGCCTGTGTCTGTCCCTGTTGCTCCAAGGCAAAGGTTCGCTGCAACTGCGGCTGCAGATCCACCGGACGAACCACCTGGAACAAGGTTTGTGTCATCACCAGTGCGGCGCCACGGATTTGCGACCTGACCGTAATAGGAAGTCTCGTTGGACGAGCCCATTGCAAACTCATCACAGCTTGTCTTGCCAAGAAGAACCGCCCCGTCTCCGAACAGATTTGATGTCACGGTGGATTCATAGTTCGGCACGAAGCCGTCGAGAATATGGCTGGATGCAGTGGTCAATACATCCTGCGTACAAAAAAGGTCCTTGATGGCCAGTGGTATGCCCTCAAGCGGGCGCGAATCACCCGATGCAATGAGCGCATCAGATTTCTGCGCCTGGCGTAGCGCCACCTCCGGTGTCTCTGTGACAAACGCATTGAGGGCCTGAGAGGCCTCGATGGCTGCAATATGAGCCTTGGTCAGCTCAACCGCAGAGAATTCGCGCTTGCGCA
>JAJFHB010000458.1 GCA_021775795.1 Hyphomicrobiales bacterium
GAGGTCATTGTGGCGCCAAATCGCCTTCTCACATTTTCCGTGACGAATTCCCTCTATCATTGAAGCGTGATTGTCGGCGTCGGACAGAATGATGCATCCGGGGAAGATCTGGGCCAGTGTCGAGAGCGCGGCCTGGTTGGCAACATAACCCGACGTAAATAACAGCGCCTGATCCTTGCCATGCAACTGCGCTAGCTCAGCTTCCAATTCGACATGATAGTGGGTGGTGCCGGAGATGTTTCGCGTGCCACCCGAGCCCGCACCTGTTGTTTCCAGCGCCTCATGCATGGCTGCCAGGACCGTGGGGTTCTGCCCCATACCGAGGTAGTCATTGCTGCACCAGACCGTAATCTCACGCTGGCCCGCTGCTCCGTAGTGAACGGCGCGCGGAAAAGCACCCTGAATACGGCGGATGTCCGCAAACTCCCGATAACGGCCTTCATCGCGAATGCCGTCGATTTTACGCTGTGCAATCTCTTCGTAGTCAATCATGGATCTGAACCTCAGCGCTTCTTCATAGCGCAGTTCACGCCAATAGGTTTGCGCGAAGTCAAATCATGTGGCCGCAATCATCATGTGATCACATGCGACATGATTTCACGCCTGATTGAGTCTTCGTTGGAGCTTTTGTAAAGCGACACGCTCCAGCTCTTTCTGGCTGGACGAACGAGGTCCGGTGATCGACACTTCCAGTCCGGAATCAGCATCAATGGCTGATACCTTCACGGAGTTGCCGATGGTTATGAATTCGAAAAAGACTTCTCGTCTGCGCTCGGTTGTTGAGCCACGGCGCGCCATCGCTTACGGCCCTTCCAAATCAGCAAATCGCTCAAATCAGACTAGAGTATCTCTGTCGATTCGTTCTAACGATCGCTCGACGTTGACCCGGTGATCAGATTGTCGTCGATAAACGCACCAATCGCGTCTTCACCCTGATTGCCGCCCTGCGCCACTGTGTTTTCGCCGTTTTGCACGGCAGCCGGCTCTGCGGTTCCAGATTGATCAGTCGCTTCTGACCCCCCGGGCACATCAAGGCTGTAGATGTCGTGACGGAAATGCACGTCATTGTTCGCTGTTGCCCAGGCCGTCAGATAGACTATCCGAAGCGGTACGGACTGGTTCATCTCAACATCCATCCGCTCGCGGCTTTCACCAACCTGCTGCACCCGATCGAGGTCCCAGCCACCCTGGTCACGCAACAACCATTCAACGAAGACATCGACCTCATCAATACGAACGCAGCCTGAGCTGTCATAACGGGCGGAATTCAGGAACAGGCTTTTTTGCGGCGTGTCGTGCAGATAAACGTCATGCTCGTTTGGAAAATTGATGCGAACAGTCGCCATGGCGTTACTCTCTCCCGGCTCCTGCCGGAAAAAGTACCGTGTCGGATCATCAACCTGGCTCCAGTCGATGCTGTCTGGATCAACCTCATTGCCGTAGTAGCTGCCTTCAAAGACGCGAATGTTCAGCTGCTTGATGTAGCTGGTGCTCTGGCGCAATTGCGGGAGAATGTCTTTTTCCACGATGCTGACGGGCGCATGCCAGTACGGATTGAAGTTTAGCTGCACAATTTCGCTGGCCACCTGCGGTGAGGGCCGGTCGACTTTGCCGACGATTGTGACGTGACGCGAATATAGGTAGCCCCCCTGCACTGCTTCGAGTTCAGCGGCAGCAATATTCACAACCACATAGCGGGACGACAGGCCGCTTGCGAATTCGCGCACCCGGTCCAAATTGAGTTCCAGCGTCCGCAGCCGATCTTCGGCGGGAACATTCAGGGCGGCTTGTGTGATGTAGTCAACGCGTCCATCGGCACTCAAACCATGGCGGGACTGAAAGTTGCTGACGGCCGCTGCGATGTTTTCGTCGAAAATGCTCGGATCAAAATTTGCCGGGGGCACCAGGTCGCCGGTTATCATGAGGCGCTGAGCGAGAACCTCGACACGCGGTCCGCGCGAGCCAGTGACCAGGGTGTTACCTTCGGGAATTGCAACCCAACCGCCTCTGCGCACAATAATCTGGTAGTGCGCGATAGCCTGAAGCATCGCGTCTTCCGTTCGCTCACCCAACATCGGATGTTCAAACTGACCTTCGAAGACTTCCGTCGACCTGGGCAAAGGCTGATAAGTCGTTTCCCAGTTATACGTATCGTTCTCTAAAGAGCTTGCCTCTGCAGGGGATACAGTCGGCGCTGCCGACAAGCCGAGATACAAAACGGTAACGAGTGCAGAAGTTCCAAGAAAAGCGCCCGTACGCCGCAAGCGTGACGCAATATTCAAATTCATGCCTGACTCCAAGACAGCCAAAAGCCACCGACTCCGCCCGAATCTCAGCTTACATTATTGCCGGAATAGATGCTCTGGTAACAGTTAATTCCCAAGGGGTCAAAAACTCCCGCAAACATTTGATGTGGGCACATATCTTTCGGAATCAAGTGCCGCTCAGGAGTTTACTTCGTTTTATGCCACTAAACCTGCGGCCCCGGCCGCCGGCGTCACGGTGCTATACGCCACTCTTGCAGGCGACACACGTGATCTGGTCACATTGCGGCTGTTCAAACCACAAAACACACGGCGAACTTTCTTCAATGTTACCCGGCGATGCATTCATCCCCAGACACCAGTGTCATTGGACGGAATTATCGTTTTGATATAGGCAGTTGAACCAACTCAATGCGAATTCAGAAGTTGCAAAAAATACGATGCTCCCGAAAGCAGAACCATCGATACAATTCATTGTCGCCTACTTCGGTGAATGGCCAGAGTGGGGAGATCTGTATGTTTACAGCTGCGGCCACAATCCATCGATCGATTGGCTGATCGTTTCAGATTGCGCAAGAGACATATACGGCTATCCAAATGTCACAATCATGCCGATGTCGCTTGAGAACTTTCTTCAACGCGGCAGTGAGGTTACCGGCACAGACATTTCAAACTGGTCCGGTCATCGCCTTGCCGATATCAAGCCGTTCCTGGGCCGCATGTTCGAAGGCGAGCTTGAGGGCTTCGATTATTTCGGCCTGACTGATGTGGACATCATTTATGGCGACCTTCGGGCTTTTCTTGATGGAGACATCGCAGCATACGACATCATCTCGGCGCATGACTGGATCCTGGCGGGCCACTGCACATTGCTTCGCAACACGGGAAAAGCACTGGATCTGGCCAGGAAAATACCGGACCTAACATCGCTTTTGATGCAAGACTCTTATGCTGGAATTGACGAGCCGCATATGACGGCCCTGTTCTTTCCGAAGCCGATAGAAGCGGGAAGGCTCCGCCATGAAACAGAGCAGCACGGCCTCAAATGTCTCTTATGGGAACAGCATTCTACCGCGCTGCCTCCAAACGCCTGGATTGATGGTAGCCGCAATTACCCTGAAGCCTGGCGCTGGAAAGACGGCAAATTATTTGCGGATGGAATATCTGACCGAC
>JAJFHB010000459.1 GCA_021775795.1 Hyphomicrobiales bacterium
AAACTGCACCTGGTGGGTCTACAAGGATCCCAAGGACGTACCCGAAGAAGTCTACGCCCGGGTTGGACGGAAGAAACCTGAGGAAATTGGCGGCACCGCAGCGAGGGCGAAGAGGGGGGCAACATGAGCGCAGACAAGGAACGCGCAGAAAAGCTCGCAGACCTGAAAACCCGTCTGCCCAAGGAAGGCATCAAATACATCCAGATCGAAGTGCCGGATATGGATGGCGGCCTGCGTGGCAAATTTGTGACCCTCGATAAGGGCCTGTCGCCTGCCGGCAGTGCATTTTGCACAATATTGTTCGGCCTCACCATGGCGGATGATGTGTTTGAATCAGAACACAGCTCGTTCGACAACGGCTTTCCGGACATGTTCGCGATACCGGATCCCGACACGCTCATTACCCTGCCCGGTACCGATGCAACCGCATCTATCATATGCGATGCCTGTTACCCGCAAGGTGGCTACTACCCCCTCGCTCCTCGTTCCATTCTGCGCAAGGTGATCGATGACGCCGCGGGCCTTGGATATGAGACCCGCTTTGGCGTTGAGTACGAAGCCTTCGTGTTTGAGAGTAATGACGCTCTCAAAAACGAGGCACGCCACAGTGAACTCACCCCGCTGAGCCCCAGTTGGAATGCCTATTCGCTGCTTCGCATGGTGGAAACCAGAGAGCTCGCGCACGTCTTCATGGATCGTATGCACGATGCCGGCATGTCAGTGGAAGCTGTTCACACGGAACTTGGCTTTGGCATGCTGGAATTCGCACTGGGTCACGCGCCACCGCTCGAAGCCGCAGACAAGGCGGCGCGGGCAAAGCTCATGTTCAGGCAGCTTTGTCGCGAGCGCGGTCTGACCGCCACTTTCATGGCGAAATGGCGTGAAGGTGAAAGTGGAAGCGGCGGTCATGTTCACCAAAGCCTCTGGCGCGATGGCAAGCCGGCGTTTGCCGGAAACACACACGGTCTCTCAGACCCGGCACGCTCTTATGTTGCCGGTCTTGTCGACAGTCTTGTGGACTTCGCCCCGGTCTTCTATCCCAACGTGAATTCATACCGGCGCATGGATGCAGGTTCCTGGTCGCCGGAAAATGCCTCCTGGGGAACCGACAACCGAACTGCTGCTGTGCGCATTATCACGCAACCTTCCAAAAAGGCAGTACGTGCGGAACACCGCGCGCCCGGCGCCGATACCAATCCCTATCTCGTGATCGCCGCCATGTTGGCCGGCGGTACGCGGGGTCTTGTCCAGGGACTGGAGCTAGGTGAGCCCGCAGCGGCAAACGCCTCCACAGAGGATCGTTTCAAACCATTACCGCGCAATTTGCCAGACGCCATCGCGGGCTTTGCCGCCTCGGAGACAACCAAGGCGGCCTTCGGTGAGGATGCCGTTGCGCACTACGCCCTGTCCCGGCAACAGGAATGGGACACCTGGGTGCAACAACTGGCCAACAACACCACACCCTGGGAGCTGTCGAGATATTTCGACACGGTCTGATCTCCCGGAACCACAAAAAAGGAAGCCAAAATGTCAGTGAAGGTGTCAAAAAAAGACAAAGAACGCGTGCAGAAACTTCTGCACGACAATGACATCCAAACCGTCATTTGCGCCATGCCCGATCTCTGGGGGCGCCTGGTCGGCAAACGTGTCATGACCAAGGCCTTCATTGAAGCAGGGCTCGGTGATGAAGGACTGCATGGCTCGGTCTACCTGTTCTGTGTCGACATGGATATGGAACCTCAGGCGGGCTACGCCCTTACCGACTGGGACAGGGGTTTCCAGGATTGTCAGTTCCTGCCGGATCTATCATCATTTCGCCTGATACCCTGGATGGACCGCACGGCAATTGTATTATGCGACCCTTGGGACGAGGTCTCCGGCGAGTTCCTGCCCATTGCTCCACGGGTGATCCTCAAGCAGCAGCTTGAGAAGATAAAGAAGGTCGGGTTTTCACTGAAGTGCGCAACCGAACTTGAGTTTTTCCTCTACCGCGACACCTATCAGGAAGCCTGGGACAAGCGCTTTCAAAACCTGACGCCTCTATCCCGTTACCGGGCTGACTATCATATTCTGCAATCCTCCTATGACGAGAACATCATCGGTCGCATGCGTGATCAGATCAACGCAACCGGCGTCGAGATCGAGTTTTCAAAGTCCGAGTGGGGACTGGGTCAACAAGAGATAAATCTCAAATATGCCGAAGCTCTGGAGATGGCCGATCGCCACATTCTCTACAAGACCTGGGTCAAGGAACTCTCCGCACAGCAAGGCATGTCAGCCAGCTTCATGGCAAAGATCGGAATCGAGGAAGTCGGTTCTTCCTGCCACATTCATGCAAGCCTCTGGGATGCAAAAGGCAAAAAGCCGCTTGGCTGGGACGCGGATGCACCGCACAACATGTCCAACGACTTTTCTCACTTTCTCGGCGGCTTGACCACTTCCACGCCTGATTTCGCCTTGCTCTATCTGCCAACCATAAATTCTTACAAACGCCTGCAGCCGGAATCCTTTGCCCCCACCGCCATTGCGGTTGGCCAGGATAACAGAACGGCAGCCTTCAGGCTCGTTGGTCATGAAACCAGCTACCGCGTCGAAAACCGTATTCCCGGTGCGGACGTCAATCCCTATCTCGCCATTGCTGCAATGGCTGCATCAGGCCTGCACGGCATAGAGAATGGCATCAACGCGCCAGCACCCTATGATGGCAATGCCTATCTTGATGAAAGTCTGGAGTCGGTTCCTCTTCGCATGGGCAAGGCTATTGAGAATTTCCGATCCAGTCCCATTGCACTGGCAGGCTTTGGCGAAACGGTGCATGCGCATCTGGTGCACTACTACGAGCGAGAGCTTGAGGCCTACGAAAAGGAATGCATTACCGACTGGGAATATTTTCGCTATTTCGAACGCATTTGAAGTCAGGATCTGAAAAATGACAAAAGTTGCTTTGGTAACCGGCGGCACCGGCGGCATTGGCCGCGAAATCAACAAGCGGCTTGTGAGTGATGGCTACACGGTGGTGGCCGCCGACATGGCAATCGATGTCGCATTGAACGGTTCAGCTTCAACCGATCAGCCCCAGGGTGTGATGCTTCATCAAATCAACGTCATGGAACAGGAAAGCGTTGATAGCTGCGTCGCCTATTGTGCATCGCTTGGCGAGTTGCAGGCCATTGTCAATTGCGCCGGTATCCTGCGTCACGGCTTTGTCGAGGACATCACCGAGGAAGCGCTCAATACTGTTTGGCAAACCAATCTTGGAGGTGCCGCACGGGTCTGCAAAGCTGCAAGTCCGCATCTGAGCAAGGGTGCCAGCATCGTCAATATATCATCTGTGACGGCCTGGATCGGGCGCATGCCTGGAGGTTCACTTTACGGTGCATCGAAGGCAGCACTCGAAGCCTTCACCCGTTATCTCGCAAGCGAACTTGCACCACGTGGCATTCGGGTCAATGCTTTGGCGGCTGGCTACCTCGAAGTTTTCCCCATGAGCCCGTCCATGCGTTTTATTGCCACCTCCGACAACGACGAAGACGCGGTCAAATGGCTCGTTTCGCACGTACCGATGGGACGCATGGGGCAAGCAGAAGAAATGGCAGGTCCGGTCTCGTTTCTCCTTTCCAAGGATGCTTCCTACATCACCGGCCACGTCCTGCTTGCCGACGGTGGCCTCGTGACAG
>JAJFHB010000460.1 GCA_021775795.1 Hyphomicrobiales bacterium
AACGATCTTCATTTGCCGGGAACACTCCACCCATGAGCATGTCACACACTTCCGTGGTGGTGAGGTCGAGGACACCGACAAGCAGGCCTGAATCAACCAACTTCTCCATCGACTGACCGCCGATGCCTGTAGCGTGAAACACGAGGCAGTCGTAATCTTCTTTGAGCTGCGCCGTGACCTGCTGAACGCATGTTGTCGTTACCCCGAACATGGTCAGTCCAATCGCAGGTAACGCAGGTTCTGCCGACAGGACGGCTGGCGATGACCGGGCTTGTGCACGCGCCTTGACCATACCCGCCATGGCCTCTGCGCCATTGGCCAGTACATCACGGGTGATTGAATTGAGGCCCTGAACATCTGCCACCGAATGCATCATCATGATGTCGGTGGGGCCGACATATTGAGCAACATTTCCTGATGCGATGGTGGAGATCATCAGTTTTGGCACACCGATTGGCAGCGCCCGCATTGCAGGCGTAACAAGAGCTGTGCCACCTGAGCCACCGGCAGAGATGATGCCGGCAATGCCATGCTGGCGTTGCATCCAGCGCTCGAATGCTTCTGTCATTGCCGCCACTGACCGGCCCCGGTCATTGGTGAAAACAGCGCCTGGTCCACCGCGGTTGTACAGCGCTATCTCGCGGGGCGAGACATCACTCGAGCCGTGGTGTTCCGTGGTCGAAAGATCAACAAGACGGGTGCGGACGCCCGCTTCTTTCAGCAAGTCGCGAATATACTTCAGCTCGGCACCCTTGGTATCCAGTGTGCCTGCCACGATCACCACAGACTCGCCACTTGCCGACAACGGCCTCAATTCAACGCGCTGGGCGCTGGCACCAACGGTACTGGGTGTTCCAATGCTTGATTCTGTGCGCGCTGAAGTCTCTATGCGGGAGACCTTTGCTGCAGGTGTCCAGCGGTTCGGTACCGCAGGATTTGACTGATAGATCTTCCTCGGCCCACTCCGTTGTGGAGCGCTGGAAGATGTGTCGTCTGCACTCGCGTCTGACCCGACGTCATCGTGGCCGTGGCGGCCAACACCCAGAAGTTGTTGTTGCAAAACACGGTCTGCCGCCAGTTGACCGGCAGCCATCACGCGGTTGACCTTGCCGTTGACCATGATGGCCACCTGTTCGGAAACGGCCGTTGCAACACCAATATTCTGCTCGATGACGAGGATATCCATGTCACCGTCGTGGCCGAGTTGAATCAGCATTTCTTCAACCTGCGCCACGACAACCGGCGCCAGGCCTTCAGTCGGCTCATCCATAATCAAAAGCTGAGGGTTGAGCAGCAAGGCACGCGCAATGGTCAGCATCTGCTGCTCGCCGCCTGACAGCTGTCCGCCACCATTATTCTTGCGTTCGGCAAGACGGGGGAAGGTGTCGTAGATACGCTCAGAACTCCAGGCGCCTCTTTTCCCACCAGAGGACAGTATCAGGTGTTCATCCACGCTCAATGACGGCCAAAGGCGGCGGCCCTGGGGAACATAACCAATGCCGAGACGAGCGATCTGTGAGGGTGTCCGGCCCAGCAGTTCCTCACCCATGTAGCGGATGGAACCTCCAGACGCTGGCACAAGGCCCATGATCGCCTGGCAAAGCGTCGTTTTACCCATGCCGTTGCGGCCCACAACGGAAAGCACACCGTGTTCCAGGGTAAGGTCGACGCCCTGCAGAGCATGCGAATGCCCGTAATAGACATTGAGCCCCGTGACCTGAAGAACCGGGCCGGATGAACTTCTCAGGCGCCCCAGATCAACCATGTCCGCCACCGAGATAAAGTTCCTGAACTTCCGGATCGGCCTCAATTTCCTCAGGCGTCCCTTCCTTGAAGATCGCGCCATTGTGCATCATCGAGACGCTCTCCACGACGCGAAGCGCAACATCCATATCGTGCTCGATGATGATGTAGCCGATGTGCTCCGGCAGAGATGTCAGGATATCTATGAGTTCCGTGCGCTCTGAGGGTGAGAGCCCGGCTGCGGGCTCGTCAAAGAGTATGAAGCGAGGGGCACCGGATAGGGCAAGAGCAATTTCCAGTTGCCGTTGTTGCCCATAGCTGAGCTCTGACACCAGGCTGTCACGCACGTCACTGAGATGTACTGCTTCCACCAAATCCATCGCGGAACTCATGAGAGTATCGTTGCGCCCGGGTCTGATGAGGGAAAAGCGTCCCCGCGAAACACCACGACAGGCAAGATAGACGTTGTCGAGAACCGACAGGCCGCCGAACAAAAGCGAGATCTGATACGTTCGGCGAAGCCCTCTTCTTATGCGTTCGTGAGGCGGGAAACGGGTGATGTCTTCACCAAAAAACCGGATGGTCCCGCCGCTGGGCAGAAAATCACCTGTGACGCAGTTAAACAGGGTGGTTTTGCCCGCGCCGTTGGAACCAAGAACGGCGCGCCGCTCTCCGGGCTTGACTGTAAGCGTCACGTCATCCAGCGCCCTCAGGGCGCCAAACAGACGCGAGACACCCCTAAGTTCAAGGGCGTTGCCCGTGCCTGTTGCCGACAATCTCTCCGCGGCGCTTTGCATCATGGGTTGCCACCTTGATTGTCGAATTCAGATGCGTTCAAGGAAACTCGATTGCGAAAACGTTCATAAAGGCCGAGCAAGCCATCTGGCGAGAAGAATACAATGATCAAAAAGCCGGCGCCGATTAGAAGCTGGAAACGCTGCCCGTCGAGACCCATTGAGACGAGTACATCGAGAGCGAAGGTGCGCAAAAGCACATAGACGAGGGCTCCAATGAAGGGTCCAATCGGACGTTTCAAACCGCCTACAACCGCAATGATCAAAATGTCGATGACCGGCCCGATACCTGCTGTGCCCGGGGATATCTGGTTGTTGAGCCAGGAGAGCAGAATGCCGGCGATGGCTGCAAAAAACGCAGCAAAAGTATAAGCCGCGACGCGATGGGCGGTGACGTTAAAACCAAGCGCCGACATGCGTCTGGCATTGTCCCTGACCCCCTGTAAGGCGAGGCCAAAGGGCGATCTCGAAACATAGAGCACCGCACAGTAGCTGAAGGTCGCGAAGAACAGGGTCAGATAGTAGAAGGGCACCGGTTGTCGCCAGTCCAGTCCAAACACCTGGGGTGGAGCCAAAGAATTGAAACCACTGAAGCCATTGAAGATGACGTAGTTCTGGCGCGTGAAATAGAAGAACGCAGCAGCGATCGCCAGTGTGATCATGATGGTGTAAATGCCCTCGGTCCGCACCGCCAGCGCACCGCTGATCGTTCCAAACAGAACGGCAATAATGATGGCGACCGGTATCGAGAGCCACCAGGGCCAGGCAAGGCTGATGTCGGTGACAGCGCTTTCACCAAGGATGGCGGCCATGTAGCCGGCGCATCCGGCAACGGTCATCTGCACAAGGCTAACCATGCCGCCATACCCCGCCAGAAACATCAGGCTGAGGGCGATCATACCAAGAATCATGCTCCAGCCCATGATCTGGAACAGCACAAAGCTGCTTGCAAAACCCGGCATCAAGAGAAGAAAAACCGCCAGCATCCAGGCTGCAGGATGCACGCTTGAGAGCCAGGTGGAAATTACACTCCGCTCCGCTGTTTCTGCTGACTCCGGGCTTTCGCCATGTTCCGCGATGCTCATGGCCTACCGCATGCTCATTAGGCCCTGCGGCCTGAAAGCCAACACGAGCACCATGATCAGGAAGGTCAAAACCACCGAGTATGTGGGCATGTAAACGGAGCCAAACTGTTCTGCCAAGCCAATGACAAGTGCGCCAAGGGCTGCCCCGGGGATCGACCCCATACCACCGACAATGACAACCACGAGCGATGCCAGAAGGAAGCGGATGTCTTCTCCCGGTGCCAGAGACTGAAAGGTGCCGCCCACAACACCGGCAACACCGGCAAGTCCCGCGCCGAAAGCAAACACGCCGACAAAAATCCACTGAACCGGAATACCTGTCGCCGCAAGCATTTCCCTGTCGTCAACGCCGGCGCGAACCAGCATGCCTACCCGGGTCTTGTTCAAAAGCAGCCACATGATAATGCCGACCACAACGGATGCGGCAAAGATGGCAAGCCGGACCGCAGGATACTTGAGATAGATAATTTCGCCTGAACTGCTTCTGATGCTTGAAATCAATGGTGTCACGACCGGACCAGACAGAAAATCAGGGGCCAGGATCTGATAATAGTCACCACCCCAGATCCACAACATGATGTCGGCAAGTACGATAGATATGCCGATCGTTACCAATGTCTGGCGCAGGTCCTCTCCCTCCATACGCCGGAACACACCAAAC
>JAJFHB010000047.1 GCA_021775795.1 Hyphomicrobiales bacterium
ATCAAGGGCCATGCCACCGCCTGGCAGCGCAATCCGCTGACCTATGGATCATATGCCACCGCAAAACCGGGTGCGGCCCACTACAGAAACGTCCTCAGAACGGCCGTTGCAGATCGTATCTGGTTTGCCGGAGAAGCCTGCAGCCGCCACAACTGGGCAACCGTCGCCGGCGCACGGGAGAGCGGAACCCAGGTTGCCGATGCAGTGAGACGCAGCCTCTAGACCGTTTCGTCGCTTCTTAACTGAGAGGCCGTGCAGCAATGCATCCTCCTGGTTTGCTACCAGTCAACTCGTTGCTGCAACGCAGATTATCTCAATGCCCCACCCGATGCCGCCAAGACGAGACTCGCCACACGCACGTGGTGACGCAAATCCTTCGGGCACCCACGCATCCCACACAGCATTCATCTCGTCGTAATCATCCATGTTTGCCAGCCAGATCGTTGTATTCACAATCCTGGTCTTGTCAGAACCAGCTTCCGCCAACAGCCGCTCGACACTCGCAAGGCTTTCCTGTGTCTGCGACGCAATGCTTTCCCCTGCACTGCCACATTGCCCTGCCAGCCAAACAAGGCCGCCATAAACCGCTGCCTGGCTCATGCGCTGACCGGTTTCAATGCGCCTGATCTCTGCCATTTCAAATTCCTCCACATAGCGACATAGGATGGAGAACATGCCCGCCATAGTTACAATTTCTCAGGCGGTCATATTCTGGATCAATCGGTGAATCCTGATGCTAGATCGTTTTTACCGCTTGCCGGCGCGGGCGCGCCAATCCTGCAAGCAATGACGCGGCCACACAGAATATCGCGGAGACGCCAGCGATCCACTGGACAGTAAACCCAGCATCAATGAGCAAGCCCATGGCACCAGGTGCAAGCCCGGTTGAAAAAACCATCAGGGCCTGCGCAAACGCCTTGATGGCGCCCAGGTGCCGCGTTCCGTAAAGCTCCGGCCACAGGGCTCCCAGAACAACCAGTGCGGCCCCAGCGCCAATACCCAGAAACCCCATGAACGCAAATATACCAAGGGTGCCCTCAATGAAAAGTAGGCTCAGGCTGGCACAGCAAAGGGGCCCAAGGAAAAACGGCATCAGGCGCCGCGCGCTTACCCGGTCGACCAGCCAGCCGCCTGCAAGCGTTGTGATGATGGCATTGGTTGCATAGAAACTGTATGCGCCCGCAAGCGCTGTGAGTGTCCATCCCTTTTGCTCGGCAATGTGGATCTGGTGAAAGATCAGTCCGGTATAAAAGAAGCCCGGCGCAAGCAAAGCCGGCATGCGAAGCCAAAGGCCTGTGTCTTTCAACACCTGGCCCAAGGTCATGTCAGGTGGAAGTACTGCGGATCCCGACCGCATGGCGGCAACATCGGGATCCTGCAGGGAACCGAGCAGCCAACGAACAACAGGCACACATAAAACCAGCACCGCTGCCACCAGCAGCCAAACGTCATGCCACAACAATATGGCCAGTGTTGCAACCACCAGCGGTGGCAACACCGCTTCACCGGCGCTGTGGCCTAGCGATGCAAGGCCGACAGCCCTTCCTCTCTCCGCCGTAAAGTGCCGGCCCATCGTAGTGATCGCTGCGTGGCTCATCAGGCCCTGGCCAAAGAAGCGCAGGCAGAAAATTGAAACCGCCAGCATCGTCAGTCCATAGGTGCCCCACATCAATCCACAAGCACCGGCGAGACCCAGAAGGACACAAGTCACATAGAGCTTGAGATCAATCCGGTCGATCAGACCACCCGCCCACATCAGCACGCTGGCGCTTGCAAGCGTTGCCAGGGAGTAGATCGAGCCAAACTCGCCGTGGCTCAATCCGAATGCACTCCTGATCTCCCCGCCATGAAGAGAAATGAAGAAGGTTTGCCCGGCACTCGACAGGAAGCAGAGGAAGAACCCGAAACCAAGTAGCCTCGCGTTGCGTTTTATGAAATGCGTCGAGATCATTTAGCCGGACGCCGGAGCAGAGTTTGCCGCACCATTGCGGTTCAGCGCATCACAAACGGGTCAGCCACCGGCTCCCCCGATGTTTCCACAAAGACGGATTTCAGTTCCGTGTAGTCATTGATCGAATCGATGCCGGCTTCGCGGCCGTAACCACTGCGTTTGAAACCACCGAATGGAACCTGTGCAGATGTCACCCTGTAGGTGTTGATCCATAATCGGCCAGACCGGATTCTGCGCGCCACCCGAAGAGCCCGGGCAATGTCGCGGGAAAATATCCCACCCGCAAAGGCAAAGTCCGAATCATTGGCCAGCGCGATCGCCTCCGCTTCATCCTTGAAACGCAAAACGCTCAAGACCGGCCCAAACAACTCGGTCTCAACCACTGGCAGTTTTTGATGCTCGCACCGCACAATGGTCGGCTCAAAGTAATAGCCCTTGTTGAACGCTGCGGGCCGTTTACCGCCGGTGAGGAGTTCCGCTCCCTGGGCGATGGATTGCTCGAGCAGCGTTTCGATACGGTCCCTTTGGCCTTGAGTGGCAAGCGGACCCATTTGCGTCTCTTCAGCCAACGGGTCACCAATCTTGATGCTTTCCGCCTTTTCAATCAGACGCTCAATCAGAGCATCATGCACGCCATCTTGAACAATAAGTCTGGACCCGGCCGCACAGCTTTGGCCCGAAGCCGCGAATATGCCGGCAACAATGCCGTTGGTCGCACTTTCAAGATCCGTGTCATCGAAAACCACGACGGGTGATTTCCCACCAAGCTCCAGAGAAAGCCGGGCAATGTTTGATGCAGTGTTGGGGATGACCTTTCGTGCTGTATCAACACCGCCGGTAAAAGTTATGCGGTTTACCAGAGGGTGACTGGTCAATGTCTGACCGCACGGCACGCCGCCACCTGTAACAATATTCACCACACCGGGTGGCAAATCAGCTTCTGCAAATACCTTGGCAAATTCCAGCAGGGCGCAGGAAGCATGCTCCGAGGCCTTGATGACAATACTGTTGCCGGCCGCCAGCGCCGGCGCGATCTTGTAGGCGGCAAGCTGCAGCTGCGAGTTCCAGGGAACAATTCCTGCAACAACGCCAACCGGCTCACGCATCGTGAACATGAAAGGATCATCGGGACTGGAGACAGGCACGTAGCCATGGATCTTATCCGCCAGGCCGGAATAGAAGTCATAGACATTTGCAACATTGCCCGCCTGCCAACGGGTTTCGCGCAACAGCTTTCCAGTGTCGATTGTTTCCAGCCGTCCAAGCTCTTCAGTCAGGGGCCGCACACACTCTGCAATGCGGCGCAGATAGCGGCCACGCTCTGCCGGCTTCATGCGCGGCCAGGGACCTTCTGTAAACGCCCGGTGCGCGGCTTCTACAGCATCATTGACGTCTTGGACTGTCGCTTCAGGTACTTCCGCCCAATCTTCCTCGTTCGCCGGGTTGAGAGAGGTAAAGCGTCCACCATCGCCAGCGTCCCGCCAGTTGCCGTCAATAAACATCTGAAATTTCTGGTGTGTCATGACCCACTACCGCCCATACAAATTTACAGGGCGCAGACTTCGCACACGGCAGAAGACGAGGCAAGCAGCAGAGCAGGCGTCGCGGTCTTGACCTTTCCGCTCTCCTGTCCGAACACTAAAGCGCTTCAAGCGCAACCAACCCGGCCAGGATCAATGCCAAACGCAAACACCGCCGCCTCGACATTCTATGACCTGCAGGGCACAGGCCCGAACGTGACGCTCATACATGGCGTCGGCAACTGGTCCGACGATTGGGTGCCGGTAGTTTCCCAGTTCCGCGATCGCTTCCAGACCCTGCGCTATGAGTTGCGTGGCCATGGCCGCTCAGCCATCCTGCCCGGCCCCTAT
>JAJFHB010000461.1 GCA_021775795.1 Hyphomicrobiales bacterium
GCGCAGTCGGTTTGCGACCTAGAGTGGGCTGCGGGAGCAGGCGGCCAGTTCCGATAGAGTCCGCTATCGGGGGCAAGCTGGAAGTTCCGCACACTGATGACCGCTTACGGGGGCAAAGCTGACTCTTATCTGCGAGGCCAAGAACTTCTGTTTATGACCCACTCCGGACTCTCTTCCCAAACGAAAAACGGCCCCAAAAGGGCTGCCCTGAAACCACGTTGCGCTGGCCCACATTGCAGACCATAAAATCGCAAAACTGGTCTAGGTGACCCTTGACAACTTTTACCCCAAAGTCGAGCTCGCCAATTTCCTTCGGCCGGCGTCCACCAGTGGTGTCGTGACGTGTCACTTTGAGTAGGGAAGCCAGGACTGTGCCGAGGTAGCCGCGATCGCGACAGATACCGACCTCCAGCGCCAGAATCAAACATCCCAATGCAGGAAAGGCCAACCATGAACTAACATTCAAACCGGACCAATCAGGTGGGGTTGGTCAGGGTAGGGCGCTAGATTTTCAATCCGCAGAGTGGTGCGATTTGCGGCGCCTCAAGCTCGGGACGAAGAGGAAATATGACAGTGCGGGTGCAGTCAAGAGATCACGCTGATGCCTATCTGGATGGGCAGAAACCGTGGCAACGCGCCCTGCTGCTCGATGTCGGCTCGACTTTCACCAAGGCGATGGTGATCGGTCCTTCAGGGTATCCAGTGGCGCGCAGCGAGGCGCCCACGACCATTGAAGATGATGTGATGGCCGGCGTGGCCATGGCCGTTGCGCGACTGCCGGAACAAGCCCGCGGACCGTATGACTGGGCACTTGCCTCAAGCAGTGCCGCCGGCGGACTGCGCATGGCGTCTGTTGGGTTGACAGCACCATTGTCCGGCCGTGCCGGCGATCTGGCAGCACTCGGTGCCGGCGCCAAGGTGGTTGCCAGCGAACATGGCATGCTCGATGAGGCTGCCCTTGAACGTATCGAGGCGACAACTCCCCATCTGGTATTGTTGTCTGGTGGGCTTGACGGAGGTAATGCTGATGCACTGCGCCACAATGCCAGCATGCTGCAGAGCCTGCGCGCACCCTGGGGCTATGTCATCGCCGGCAATGCGGAGGTTGCCCAGGAAGCAGCCGACACGATCCGCAACGGCAAGCGGGATGTGCGCGTCGTCGACAATGTGTTCCCCCGTCCGGGCGAAATTTCCATCACCGCCACCCGCGAAGCGGTGCGCGATCTGTTCCTGCGCCATATCACCAAGGCGAAAGGGCTGGACGGCCTGATGGCAGCATTGCGCACCGAGTGCGAGCCAACACCGCTCGCGGTCAGCCGGTCGCTTGCTTATCTCGCCGATGATGGCCCGGTGGTCGTGGTCGACCTTGGCGGCGCGACGACGGACGTGCATTCGCTGGGGGGCGTGCGGACGGAGCGGCGTGCTGCAGAGCTCCCCGAACCCGAAACCATGCGGACCGTCGAAGGTGACCTTGGCATGCGCTGGGGTGCGCCAGGAACGATCGATGCCATGGGAGAGGTGGCCCGAAGTCGTGTCGAAGCGGCAGTGCAGTGTGATCTTTCGAGGGAAGCAGAGCGGCGTCACGATGACCCGGCATTCCTTCCGGTGTCGGATTTTGACCGCGCCGTGGACCGATCCCTCGCTGAAGTCGCGGTCGCTGTCGCACTGGAGCGCCATGCCGGCAAGGTTGTAGTACGCCACAGGCCGTGGGGCGACCGATACCAGGTCACCGGCAAGGACCTCAGGCCGTGTCGCGTCCTGGTCTCGACGGGTGGCGCTTTCCGCCACGCCGATGATCCGGTTGCGCTGACAACGGCCGCGCTTGCCTCGATCGAGGAAGCACAGGTTCCCTCGTCGCCGACCATTCGGGTCGATCACGATTATTCCCTTTATGCGATTGGCTTGCTCGCCCGGCATACTTCCGGGCTCGCGCATGTTCTTGCCGAACACGCGCTTGGGGCCGTCAATCGCACCACCGAAGAGAAGAAGGCCGCCGTCTAATGACAACCGCTGCAATCAACCCGTTTTTGCCGACTGACTGCCCGGACGGCCGCGCACTCCTCGAAGAAGGTCGCCGCATCGGCGATGATGTAACACCCGGCGTCAGCCTGTTGTGCCAGACCTACGGCGTGCGGTCCGAGGTCGAATACAAGCGCAAGATGGTCGCCGAAGGGCGGATCATGACCTCGATGAACATCGGCATGCAGACCTGGGCTGAAACCGAGCGTGCCCTGGAGCAGATCTGGGAGGCGAGTAACCAGCGCGGTTTCCGCATCGACCGCTACCAGATGCAGCTAGACCGCCGCATGGGCCTGCCACCCGAGCTTTGGCAAAAGGCCGCCAAGGAAACCGGGCCAATGCTGGAAACCCCGCGCGACTGGCGGGCAACCGCGCACACGGTGCCGATCCAGCCGCACCTTGGTGACATGATGATCGGATCGCCGATGTCGGTGAGCAATGCCCGCAATGCGCTGGAAGCGGGAGTGAACTATATCGGCAACATGTCGCAATTCGCCTGGAAATATCCTGGCTGGCCGGGCGACGATGTGGAACAGATGGGAGAGATGGTGAAGGCGCTTGGCCTCATGGCATCCAAACGCGACGACGACGCCATGATGCAGTCCTATCTCGAGGATGGTTACTGCGCCCAGTTCAAGGACTATTGCTCCTATATCGGCTGGGCACTGTTTGAGCGCTATTTGATCGACCAGGTGGTCGGCGCCCGGCTTTCAATCTCTTATGGCGGGCTCAGTCACAATCCAGTCACCAAGGCCGCCATGGTGTTGGCGCTGGAGGAGATAACGCCCGCGGAGACCGAAAACTCGTTCTACCACGGCACCACAACTGTCTATTCGCCTGAGGTCGACGAAAACTTCGCCGTCCTGTCGGTCGATGAACTTTACATGATGCTGGCGCAACAGCGTTCGGGCAGCGGCGCGGCAGTCCTGTCGGTCCCCGTCACCGAGGCGCTGCGGGTGCCGACCTGGGAGGAAATTGTCCAGGCGCAAACAGTAGCGCGACGCATCGCCAATGACTGTGGGCGATTGGCTGAGAGCTTCAACTGGCCCTATATCGAAGCCCTGAGCACACGTATGGTCGAAGGCGGCAGGCGCTTTTATGCCAACATCTTACAAGGGCTCGACGAAATGGGTGTCGATATGAACGACCCCATGCAGCTCCTGCTCACAATCCGCCGCATGGGCGGTACGGCGATCGAGAACCGGTGGGGCGGCGGTGAGCTGCCCATCGACGATACCGAGCTCTATGTGCCGGAGATCCCGACCGACACCTATCTCGACTTTGTCGAGCGACGCAACGCGGCAAAATCGGTATTCGGTTCCGCCGCCCTGGCCGACGGCAAGGGCAAAATCCGGCTGGTCGTCGGATCGGCCGATGTCCACGAATACGCCATGTTCCTGATTATCGAAGGATTGCAGTCGATCGGCATCGAGCCGGTTGTGGCGGGCACCAGCGTCGATCCGGATGAGTTTGCCGATCTTGCGCTCGAAGCGGGCGCCGACGCCATCCTGGTCTCAACCCATAACGGCATGGCCCTGACCTATGCACAGCACCTGCAACGCGAGATCGCGGAACGGAAGCTTGATATTCCCATCGCCATGGGCGGGACGCTCAATCAGGACATCGAGGGTGAACCGGCGCCGATCGACGTTAAGGACGACCTGCGCGGGCTCGGGATTCACGTCTGTACGGACGTCACGGATCTCTTACAGGTGATTGGCGCGGCGTCATGATCCGACTGATGCGATCATCGCGCTGAAACGTATTGCCGGAGCAAGACGTTTGAGCCGGTATCTGGTGGCCATGTTGGTACATGCCGGCCCTTGTAACAAGATTGATCCGCGGACACCGTCGGCCAGTTGCTTCAGGGCTAAGCTCAGTCTCGCCACTCATCTGCAATAAGAAACACACAGTCACCGATTCCGGTCATCGGCAAAGGTGCGGATCAACAGTGGAGGAGGTTTCCACACAGATAGTTGTCGATAGGTCCGGTAGCTGACGAGCGGCTTGGTCGAGAAGTATAAAGAGTCTGAAAGTGGCACATTGCGGACCAATGAGCTGGCCAGCTTCTATGTTTGCTTTTGACCCAAAGGCTGACCTAACGCCAATGGCGGGTTTCGGCCAGGGTGGGCTTGCGGGCCGTTCCTGTGCGCCCATGCTTACCCTGAAGAAGAAACTTGCTGGTGAACCTCGATCACATTGCCTTCCGGGTCATGGAAGAACACCTGATGCCACTCCTTGGCAAAGGTTGTGCCGTAGTCCGAATAGGGGATGTTGTTTTTTTCGAGTAGCTTGAGAAATGCGTCAAGATCGTCCGTGCGAAAAGCAATATGGCCGCGCTCAACCGGATTGATGACCCGGCCATTCTTGAAAGCCACATCAAAGGCACGTTCGGCAAGATGCATCTGCATGCTGCCTTCCGTCGCGAACCTGATCTTTCCGTTGTAGCCCGTTTCATCGTTAGCTTCAGTACGTGGAAAGCTCTGTTGAGGGATTTCGTCCAGGCCAAGCACGTTTGTATAAAAGTCATGCATGCGATCAACATCATCGGCCACAAAATTTATGTGGTGAAATTCCAGTTTCATTTGCTGTCTTCGATTTTGACCAATCCTGCATGACCTATAGCATTTAGAATCACAGCTAGGGATACCTGAAATCGATTTGGAAGCGTTGCATCTTTGCTACTCACGCGAACGGCCGCTTTCTGGCATCGCTGCGGCAGTCTGCAAGCACTGACCGGTCATTCGCTGTACCGCAGTTGACGCCAAAAAGGGGCGGGGAGTGGTCAATGGCTGTAGGTTGAATGCACGTCCGACAAACCTCAAAAGCAGACATTCAGATCTGCAGCTGACGACGTCTCGAAATGACCCCTAACGGAAATGGAGCCTTCCTGGAGCCACGACTGTTTTGCAGGACAAAGTGGGCCCTTGGCCAGTTAATGGTGTTCAAAGCAGGTGAGCGGGTTGCCACCTGAAAAGGCTTTGCTCGTATTCAGTTATTGATTTCGAAAGCCATCGCATAAACGATTTTGCCGCTGGTCGGATAGTACCCGGTAGCGTGACCATATGGTACCCGATTTCAGGGATGGGATCGTCGAACAGCGCAATAAGTCTTCCTGACCTCAGTTCATCGACAATGAACGCAGGTACCGTTGCACCGATACCGTCACCGCGGCGAATGCCATCCAGCAGCATGTTGCCCGGCATTCGGACGACCCTTCGAGCAGCGTCGGGCGAAACGCCAACTTTCTCTAGCCACAAATCAAATTCGACCGAAGCGTGTTCCTGAAGCAAGGTGAAATCAAGAAGCTCGGAAGGTTCGTTGAGCACCCGTTTGCCGATCAAGTCACTGGCGGCCACGACTGTCAGGCAGCCTGGCAACACAATCTGCGCCGTGAGCCCGGACCATTTTCCGGTTCCATAACGAATGGCCAGATCAATGCCGCCCGGCCTCAGATCGACGGCCTGAATCGTTGAATCTATCCTCAACTCGATATGTGGATGCTCTTCTATGAAAGTCGAAAGACGAGGCATCAAGAAAGCGCTTGAAAACATCGGTGTGGCGCTGACCACCAGCGGTCGAACCGCTTCTACACTTGAAACGCTCTCAGTTAGAGATTCCATTTTGGCAAAGGCCTCCAGCAATCCTGCCGCCAGAAATTCACCTTGTGAAGTCAAGGAGATGCCGTGCCGGGTGCGGCTCACAAGCCGGGTGTCAAGATGTTGCTCAAGTCCTCTGATCTGCTGACTGACCGCTGAGTGGGTTACATTTAATGCCGCCGCTGCTTTGGTCAGATTTCGGAACTCGGCAGCCGCGGCAAATGCCCTGAGTGATGTCAGCGAGGGGAAAATACTCCAGTCCATATGTTAAACCATCTAACATCTGAGAAAAATTTACAACTGCGATTATTTTTGGTTCTGGCGCATGGTGACCAGAGAAAAGTTTTGTGTTTCTAGAAGGAGGAAGTCCTAATGAGGCTTGCAGTATTGGGATTGGGAAACATGGGGTCGGCGCTGGCGCATTGCCTTTTGAAGGCAGGGTACAATGTTAACGTCTGGAACCGAACACAGTCCAAAGCCGAAGCGCTTGTCGACGCGGGCGCTCAGGTCTCCGCTTCACCCGATGAAGCAATTGCAGCTAGCGACTTTGCAATCGTTTGTATCAAGGGTCACGAGGATACAGTTAAGCTGGTATCCGGCCTGAGTGTTTCACTTGCGGGAAAGACCATTTGTGACATGAGCACAGGGGATACCTCTGATGCGGATGCTTTGGTTTCGTTGCTGGGCGAGCGGCGGGCCGATTACATGCTAGGTATGATCAATGCGTATCCGTCTGGCATCGGAGGGAAAGATACAACGATCCTGACTGTCGGAAGCAGCGGAACCTGGGATCGATACGGTGACATAATCCAGGTACTGGGAGGAAACTCAGCCAATGTCGGAGAAACCCCCTCAGCCCTTGCCGCGCTCTTTGCCGGATTGTTCACGGTACGTCAGGGGTTCATGTTCGGGATGATTTACGGAGCGCTTGTCTGCCAGAAAGCGGGCATCCCTATGCAGATCTTTTCAGACCAGCTCCCTGCCACGATAAAGTTGGTCGGTGACTACCATAATCTTTTTGCGAGAACCGTTCCGTCCGAAGACTATGACAATGCTGAAGCCTCATTGAAAGTCTATGCGATGGCTCAGGAAGACGCATTGAAGACTTTCGCGACCTTGGACGCTCCATCGGATTTCATGCAATTGATGTACGATCGAACAAAGGCAGCGTGGCATGATGGCCACGGAGACAGGCAATTGACGGCGCTGGTTCAACACATGGCACGGGGACTTTGAAACCAAACAAGGCAAATGCCAAAAACAGAACCGGCATCGATTGCAAGGTCTGCTTTTACCCCCCATTCCAGACATCGCGAGGAGATTTCGCAAAGGCCATTTTGGACCGAAGGCTGAACCAACGCCAAAGGCAGGTTTCGGCATACTGATCTCGCAGTTAGATTGAGAAGACAAGGACCCGGGAGCGGGCACCGCTCGCCGCGTCCGGCCTGGCGTCGAAGATGAGGGTGGCGCTGACGTCAACCGAACTTCGAGAGATAGTCCTCGCAGAGCGCCACTGTGCCGGCGGAATACTGGACGCCCATGTCTTGGGCAAGTTCCGTTTCGGAATGTGAGCCGATCCAGGCAACGAGAAGCAAGCGACGCAACATCACGAATGTCGGGATTTCGGCTTCTTCCTCGCGCGACAGATCAACAACCTTCCGGTATCCGCGGACCCATGCTTCCAGCAACTCGGGAACTTCAGGCTTGTGTTCGAAGAAGGACCCAAGGTGGCGCAGTCGTAGAGCATCCAGCCAAAGCCGCAATCGTCGAAATCGATGACTTTTGTGGTGTCGCCGTCCCGGACGCTTATCAGGTTCGCTGCGACAGTCTGCAAGCTCTGACCGGCCCTTCGCTGTGCCGCAGCAGATGCCAAATAGGGGCGGGAAGCGGATATTTCGGTGACAGTTACCGAATTATGCCTCGGCCTTCTTCTTTGGTCCACGCCTCGCCGGTCGCACTCGCCGTCCA
>JAJFHB010000462.1 GCA_021775795.1 Hyphomicrobiales bacterium
GGCATCGCTGACGCATGGCGATACGGTAAGCACACGGGCACGATCTTTCGCCTGGTCTTTGGTGCGAGCAGTGTCACCGCTACGGGTGGGTGGGTGTCGTCCACGGGATCTGCGAAGCCTCTTCGCCGGATCGTGGGATGCCATGCATTATATGCAATGCAGCATTGAAAGTCGTGCGGTTGCGAGTCTCATCGCGCGACGCCGGCAGAGCTAAGTTTTTCCCAGTATAATATAAATAAATCAGTTACTTAAGCTTATTTCACGATTCAGCTTTTGCGGCCGATCCAGAATGTCGCAGAAATCGGTGGGGGTTGAAATTTGTGCAGTGCAATGCCATATTGAACTTATGCGATGTGAGACATTGTTCTCACGTATCGCCGCCCTTTCTGGGCGTTTCCTCCCTAGACTTGGGCTGTTCTGCGAAAAGCGGAACAGCCCTTTTTTTGTCCGCAGAATGCTCTGAACAGAGAGACTTTCAGGGAGCGCAGTTATTCAGCTGCGGCGCGCCGGTTGTCGGCAAAAATTTCAGGCAGAGCATCGAGAAGGCTGGAAACCAGGGCCAGCATGTCATCGACGATGCGGTAGAATCCACCATGCTTGGCAAGGCTGTCTTCGTCCATATAGAGCGAGCGGTTCATTTCGAGCTGTAGCGCATGCATGTCATGTGACGGTCGGCCATATGTCTGGGTGATGAACCCACCGGCATAGGGCCTGTTGCGGGAGACGGTGTATCCCAGTTCTTTGAGCTTCCGCTCCACAATGTCCACAATGGTACCAACACAGGCACTGCCATAGCGGTCACCGAGAATAAAATCGGGACGTTGGCTGCCTTCGCCAGCCGATTTGGGGACGCTGGAAGGCATGGAGTGGCAGTCAATCAATAGGGCCGCTCCAAAAGTGTCGCGGGCACGTTTCAGGAGCTGTGAAAGACAGCGGTGATAGGGCAGGTGCAAAGCATGAATGCGCGCCTGTGCCTCTGCAAACGTCAGGGGCTGGTTGTATATTTCCTCTGATTCCGAAACGATGCGCGCAATGGTTCCAAGGCCGCCGGCAACCCGCACGGAACCTGTGTTGACATAATCGGGCAGCGGGTCTGCGAACATTACCGGGTCAAGTTCATAGGGTTCCCGGTTAACGTCGAGATAGGCGCGGGGAAAAAGCGCATGCAAAAGCGGAACGCCCAGGGTGACGACATCTGCAAATATCTCGTCGACAAAACAGTCTTCCGATTTTCTCAGGCGCTTTCGGTCAAGTGATGAGCGCTGAACGAAGGGTTCTGGATAAAGGCGGCCTGAATGGGGTGAGCTGAAAACGATCGGGGCACGCAGCACGTCTGGCTCAAGCACCTCCAGCGGCGGCTCGAACCAGCCTGTGGAAGCACAGGCTGAAGTGTCGATCTTGTCATGCATTCTTTGTTTTCCTGGCCGACCGTTGACGCCAAAAGACAAGCATGGCCCGGTGATGCATGCAAGCCTGAGGGCAAAGTTCAGGAATAATTGATGCTGGATGCGAAAATGCGTGGGGATCGCAGTGTCTTGCCACAGTTTTTGCACGTTTTCACCGCGTATTTACTTTGCTCGATATATATTTCCGGATGATTCGCCGGGAAGGCGTAAAATAAGAGGGTGGATAAGCCGAATGGCCAAAATCATACTCGCGGAAGACGACGAGGACATGCGCCGCTTTCTGGCGCGCGCATTGGAAAAAGCGGGCCATGAAGTGTGCTCCTATCCAGATGGACTGCAGGCCTTTGAACAGGTCAAGCAGGAAACCTTCGAACTTCTGCTGACCGATATCGTTATGCCTGAAATGGATGGAATTGAGCTTGCCCGGCGTGCGGCTGAACTCGATCCGGCGCTAAAGATCATGTTCATCACGGGATTTGCGGCCGTAGCACTTAACCCGGACAACAACGCGCCGAAGGAAGCCAAGATTCTCTCGAAACCATTTCATCTGCGTGATTTGGTGGACGAAGTCGAACGCATGATGGCGGCATAAGCACAACAGGCGAATTTGCCGCGACGAAGCGCTTGCGTGAGCAGGCGTCTCCCGATATAGGATGTCACCTTGGTGGCCGGGCGTGTAGCTCAGTGGGAGAGCACTACGGTGACATCGTAGGGGTCGCTGGTTCAATCCCAGCCACGCCCACCATTTTCCCCACACATATGTCTGCATCAGCTGTTGCTGGGGCCCGCGATGCGGTTGCCAGCTGCAGTAGTGCTGCTGCCATGGAATCATACGGGCCGTGCGGTGTTTGTCTGCGGGTGATCCGGTAAATCCGAACTTCAAATCGTTGAAGCTGCTCCACAACGCAAAACGCGCACCCCGAAGGCGCGCGTTTTTGTCAGTGTAGAGCTGATTGCAGAGGCGCTAGCGGACGTTCCAATAATCGTCTGCAACGACTTCTTCACCGGGGGCTTCCTGAAGCTGATTGATATCTGTTTCAGGCGGAGTTGCTGCCGGGATTGGCGTGATCTGCGGTGTAAAGGTTGCGCCACCGCCGTCGCCATCAGGAATGATCACCAAAGGATCGTTTTCACTCACCGTATAGGTGAACGGGACATCATCAATTGTCAGCGCCGGCGCCGTATAGTCGGTGAGAACCAGGGCCTCAGGCGCTTCGGTCACACTCCGTGTGCTCACTTCTTCTTCGCTGGCGACAAAGGTGTCAGCGGAGGGCACTGCCTCAATCGGCGTTTCAACGCCAAGACCGGCAATGTCGATGTCTTGCGTCATCTCAATCAGATCACCCAGACCATCGCGGATTACACTGTCTGTTGCTTCGGGGAGCGCCAGCATATCAGCCTTATCGGCAGCATTTATGGTTTGTGCCGGGGCTGCTGCGGTGCTTTCCAAAGGCGTTAGTATCGTGCTGCCCAGATTGGACGCAACGACGGCTCCCCCGACCAGAAGTACTGCTGGAATGGAGAGGGTTAGTAGAAAACTGCGGTTGGGTGCACTCATGTTGGACACACTCTTACCTGTCATTGGTTAATGGGCATTCAACAGCTTATTGAAGCCGCCGTTGCCTTCTCTAATCGTCTATATGGTGAATAATTCCGGTTTTTCAATGGCAGGGACGTCATTCGACAAGATCAAAGTTACCTTCGAGCACGCGGTCGATGCGACCGGTCCGCCAGCCTTTCTGCGTGTCCCGCACCAGTGGAGAGGGTGTTTCCCTGTAGTGCCGGACGATGTTTCGCTTGCCTGCTGGAAGGGCAGCGAAAACTGCAGCGGCGTGTTTGACCAGACTACTTTGCCCGGTGGCCGGGGGTTCGGCTGGCTGGGCGGCAACACTCACACGGACCGTTGATCGCTGGTTCTTTCTGGAATTTGCTGCTTCTGTTTCAAAAACGTGTAATCCCGCTTCATCCCGCAATATGGAGTGCGCTCCAAAACCGGATACGGCCATCGTGAACGCAAAACCTTTCGAGGAGGGGGGGCGTTTGCTTTCGATTATCTTGTAGGTCATGCGTCTCTGCTTTGCCCAGGCCACATACATATCAGCAATGCGCATAGCGAAAGATACCGCATCTCCGGATCCTGCAGCATTGCGTCCGGCATCCACACGCAGGAAGGCTTCCAGAGGGAGATCTTTTTCCAGATCATGAAGGGCTATCTCGAGAAGGTAGAGCGTTTGCGCGAGTGACTGCACCATGTCCCGGGGGGCAGGCCCGTTCTTTTGTTTGCCCGAACCGGAAATTCTCCGTAGCAGCGATCCCGCCCGGCGCGTGGCCGCCTCAATACGGTCAATACACTCGACCTTGCCAAGAATGCCGAAGCGTTCAGGCGATTTCCAGAATTCGGGCAATTGCATGAGAGACAGGTTTGCTGCCTTCTCCTCATCCCATGCAGCACTTCCAACCTTCGTTGCAAGATCAGCATGGCAGCCTGCCAGAATGCGGGTCTCGGCGGCTTTACCCTCGGCGTTCAGAATCAGGCCGCGCAACGTCAGGTCTGAAGATTTGCTCTTCTCGGACCGGGTGGGCGGCGAACTCT
Organism: Hyphomicrobiales bacterium; assembly: GCA_021775795.1. Classification (GTDB taxonomy): domain Bacteria; phylum Pseudomonadota; class Alphaproteobacteria; order Rhizobiales; family JAJFHB01; genus JAJFHB01. Next base: position 4,000 of record JAJFHB010000462.1, read on the forward strand.
TCGTTGCAGGTGTCTGCGTTGCATTGGGGTCAACGAATTCGACCTGCAGATTGCCGCTGCGCTCCGTGACAAACAGAAACTGGTCACCCTCGGGAACCTGTCCACGGACGATCGTTTGCGCCAGTGGTGCCAGCAGATGGCGATCAACGGCGCGTTTTAGGGGCCGGGCCCCCAGATCGGGTGTGAAGCCTTTCTCCAGCAGAAAATTGATGGCCGCTTCATCCCACTCAACAGCCCATGACCGGGCCCGGAGCCCCCGGCGTTGAAACGCAAGGTCGAGCTCCTTTTGGAGGATGTCACGCATGATGTCCCGGCTGAGAGGGCGGAAGATCACGACCCGGTCGATGCGGTTTATGAATTCGCGGCGGAAAACCTTTTCGATCTCACCGCTGACGGATGAGGGATCAAACCCTGCCTGCGCCCCGGCAAAGCCCATTGGGGCGTCGGTTGGAACCGCGGCGCCAAGGTTCGATGTCAGGATGATGATGGCGTGACGGAAATCCGCGGTGCGGCCTTGCGCATCCGTGAGGCGGCCATCGTCAAAAACCTGCAGGAAAAAGTCCCAGATTGCCGGGTGTGCTTTTTCAAACTCGTCCAGCAGGACGACGGAGAAGGGCTGCTCCCGGATTTTGTCTGTCAGTGCGCTCGAGCCCGCCAACTCCGTTCCAACAAGCCGTTCAAGGGAATTGGCGCTCTGCAATTCGCTCATGTCGATGCGGATCATGCGCTGAGGTGATCCAAAGAGCCATTCAGCAAGGGTCTTGGCAATCTCTGTCTTGCCGGTGCCGGTCGGCCCCGCAAAGAGAAACACACCTGCCGGGCGTGTTGGGTCCGTGACGCCGGCCTTGATCATGGCGATGCGCTCAACAAGGCAGTCCACCGCTTCGTCCTGACCGATGACACGGTGATGGAAGTGATCGCGCAATGCGTCGATATTCAATGATTGGGCTTCATCGAGCATTGCAGCCGAGAGGCCGGTAAGTTCGATCAGGGTTGTAAAAAGATCTTCTCGGGTGATGGTCAAAGAGCCCGTCTTTTGTGTCCCCCTGCCACGCAATAAACGCTGCTCCGTCAGCTGCAGCAATTTGAGGAGGTTCCCCGGTGCTGCGACCTCTCCGAGGAAGTGCTGAGCCAGATGCCAGGCTTCGTCGATGATACCTTTTTCAGTTTTGGCGGCACGTTGCTGCAGCCATTGCCGACCGACCTCCAATGTATCGTTTGCACTGAGCGCGTTAATGCGTTCGACGGTGATACAACTGGAAATTCTGGGTTTTGCGAGGCTGAGGCTTTCGTATGCCGCGGCTGACATTTCGGCAGCAACACGGATTTCGCCGGTCTCCATGTAAGGCAACAGCATATCAAGGGCGCTCACGGCACTGAACCGGTGCGTGCCTGAGAGAGCCAGGGCCTCGAGACCCGGGATTATCCAGAGTACTTTTTTGCGAGCCTTCAGTTCCTCGATAACACGGCGCAATTGTCCTTCAAATTCGCCGATGTAGGACTGGCCCGCGACGAGCTCCGTGTGTCCGGCAACAAATATTGTCCATTTGTCTTTCTGCAGCAGCCGGGCCAACCGGTTTAACACTGCGGATTTGCCGACACCTGATGCGCCGACAACGAGAGTAGATTTTGGTGGTTTTGCCTTCAGGGAGCTCGCAAGGCTACGAACATGCAGATCCAGGGCAGAATGAGTGATCAACTGATCTGCCTGCGCTGTCTGGGCGCTGCTCCAGATCTGGCCGACGCTGTTGAGGGTGTCATCGTTCTGACCAGCTGTTGTGGCAGCCTGCCGAATGTGCTCGGCCAGTTCATTCTGCATCGCAGTCGGGTCAAATGCGGTGACGCTCTTGAGAAAATGCTCAATGTTGTAGGTATTGTCCGTGTCGAGCCGCGCAAGGGCGGCCCCGAATGCGGGCTTCTCTCCAGCGGCAATACGCTTTTCAATGAATTCCAGGAGGCGGGTTTTGATCTGATCTTCCCAGAGCTGGTCTGAGGCTTCCACCATCGCAATACCGATGACCGACATTTCTCCAGGGGCGCCCTGGGCCACATGCCGAAATATGAAGTGTGCGGGCCATGCTGCAGCATGACCAAGCAACCTCAATACTCGGGGCCCGTAGTTTTCGGGCTCCATCTTCCTGCTGATAGCCTCGATGGCCATGCAGGCAAGCATGTCGTTTTCGCCGGCGGCATATCCGAAAAGATCGTCTTCAGAAAACTTGCCTGAAAGAAGCTCTGTCACGCCTTCTTCGAAGAGCTGGTGTTTGAGCAACTCACCGGGGTGGGCCGCAACTTTTGAAAAATCTGCAAGCCGTGTCGCCGTGACATACAGGCTGCGCAACGCAGGATCAGAGAACTCGGCACCAGCTTGCAGCTGTTCCTTGCCGGCTTGCATTTTTTGCAAGACAGCGCGGCCTGCGAAATAGATGGCGAGCGCAAACACTGCGCCGCCCCAGAATGCCGAACCAAGGGTTTCCATCAATCTGCCGAACTTGTTGCAGTCAGGTGCAGTTAGCGCTGATTACAGCAAATTGGTACGTCCGTCGCGACACACGTTGAAGTGAGGTAAACGTCGGGAGGTGGTGGAAACACCGGTGTCGTGTGTTGAAGGAGAAGAGCGCCTGAGCCTTAAGAGGCTTGCGCCTGCTGGTCATCAACTTCCATGACTTCGGCGGCATTCTGTTTACGGCGCTCGGGGCCTGTATAATTTGTATCAGTGCGCCGCCTGCGGTCGGGACCGAAGTAACTCTTGGCGCGTATGAAAGGCCTGGGGCGCTCTATGATCTGCAGAACGCGAACGTAAAGGTCTTTGGCAGATATGGGTTTGCACAGAAATTCTGTGATGCCTGCATCCCTTGCTTCCTCTACGCGACTGCGGTCGGAGTAGGCGGTAAGCATGATGATCGGCACATAGGGATTTGGGCTGTCGTTCGCCTGGCGGACGAGCTGAACAAATTCTATTCCATCAAGGGTCTCAAGCGCGTAGTCGACAATTATCACGTCGGTTTTTGTGCTCTGAAATTCCTCGAAGGCTTCTGCTGCATCCGATGCTTCGGAAATGTTTTGCACACCAAATCCTTTGAGGAGCGTCTTGACGATCGACCGCATGTAGCTGTTGTCGTCAATCACCAGAAAGGAAAGGCTTGAGATGTCGTATCTTTTGGCCATTTTTGGTCCCACCCTGTTGGCCACGCTGCCTGTCACGATTGTCGGATAGGCAGGAGCGTACAGGTTCAGTTCGAAGGCTTGCGCGGCGGCAGCAAGCTCACGCTAGTCTCGTTCATCTAACATATTGTTAAGCTTGTCGAAGCGCTGGCATCATGCGATTCGCGCCTGCCTTCAAATCATGCCGAAGCGGCCGACGTGGGGTGTGCCGGTTACGAGGCTGACCAGATGCGCCAACGCGAGGATGATGACCAGCAGGCAGAGAAACAACACCGGTGTGGTTGGGATGAGGCTTGGCTGACCCACGGGTTTTGGCTGTTTTTCGAACCAAATCAACCATCCGCTACCGCCTGCGGCGGCAAAGGCTACGCACGCTGTTAAGACAAATTCTATGTCGATGAAGGGTGCCATTTTTCACAGTTGTGCTATAGGTTGCGTTCATAGCGGATTTTTAGGCAATCGCCGTTTCAAATGCTGCCATGCAGTTGACACAGGCGGCTACCAAACGTATGTTCCGCGCCGAATTTCGATAGCTGGGCGTCCGGACCGCCGAGATCAACAGGTTAGCAAATGAAAATCCGTAATTCTTTAAAATCATTGCGCGGCAGGCATCGCGATAACCGTATTGTGCGCCGTCGTGGCCGCCTCTACGTGATTAACAAAACCAACCGGCGCTTCAAAGCCCGCCAGGGTTAGAAACTTGCGCTTCGGTTGCTGCACTGCGGCTGCCCAAAAAACAGATATTTTTGGCGCCTTGTTCGCAACAAGGTGAACATCTGCGCTTTGACCGCGTTTGGTGGTCATTGTATCGTGTCAACATGCACGTATTCACACACACCAGAAAAACCATCCGTAGAGCGTTGAGCCGGCGGTTGGGTTTGCTATTGCTGCTTCCCCTGGCAGCACTCGTTTACTCCGTGACCGCGAAAGCGTCCGGGGCAAATGTCATTCAGGTGCAGTCGGACGAAAGCACCCCGGGTCTCACGGCGGAAGAATCACAGGACCGGCAAGAGTATCTTCTTGATGATCTTTTTTTGCGCCTCAAGTCTGCAGATGATGAGCGCAATGCGCAAGTCATCGAGCAGGCGGTCTGGCAGATGTGGCTGAGGTCGGGAAGCGACACGGTCGACCTGCTCATGCAACAGTCAATCCAGGCGCTCAATGCGGATGAGATGGACGATGCCTTGCGCATTCTCGATGCCATTGTTGAGCTGGCACCGGGCTTTGCGGAGGGCTGGAACAAACGTGCGACGGTCTATTATCTGATGGATCGCTATGATGAATCCATGCGTGATATTGTGCGAGTGCTCGAAATTGAGCCCCGCCACTTTGGCGCGATCAGCGGTATTGGTCTGATAAGACGTCAGCTCGGCGATGTGCAACAGGCGCTGGCAGCTTTCCGGCAGGCACTCGAAATTCACCCGTTTCTGCCAGGCGCTCAGCAGGCGATCGATGAACTGAGTGAGGAAGTGGAAGGGCAGGGGATCTAGAGCGTATCGATATCAACGCGCAGCGCTTTATGAATCCGGCAGATCTTCATCCCGGCCGACAAAGGCCACGCGCAGCAGGTTCGTCGCTCCCGGAGTGCCGAAAGGTACACCTGCCGTAATGATGATCCGCTGTCCGGCTGCAGCAATGTTTTCCTGAAATGAAATTCGGCAGGCACGATCCACCATGTCATCAAGGCTGGTTGCGTCTTCTGTGAGGACGCAATGCAGGCCCCAGACAATGGCCAGTCGACGTCCGGTGTTCTTGATGGGCGTCAGGGCGATGATCGGCTTCATCGGCCGTTCTCGCGCAGCCCTCAGGCCGGTTGTGCCGGAAGATGTGTAACAGACGATTGCAGCAAGGTTGAGCGTCTCGGCAACCGTGCGTGCCGCAGCACTGATGGCATCTGCACTGGTTGTCTCGGGCTCGGTACGTTGCGCATGGATTATGCTGGAGTAGAACGGTTCCCGCTCTATCTGCTGCGCGATGGTATCCATCGTGCTCACGGCCTCGCAGGGAAAATCCCCAACGGCAGATTCGGCTGACAACATGATTGCGTCGGCACCCTCAAAAACGGCGGTGGACACATCGGACACCTCAGCCCTGGTGGGCACCGGTGACTTGATCATGGATTCAAGCATTTGCGTTGCCACCACAACCGGCTTGCCGGCCCGGCGTGCTGCGCGCGTGATCTGTTTTTGCCGACCTGGAACCTGTTCGAGCGGCAATTCCACCCCGAGGTCGCCACGCGCCACCATCAGGCCATCGACCAGTTCGAGGATTTCTTCCAGATGTACAAGTGCGGAGGGCTTTTCGATCTTCGCCATCAAGGCGGCCCGTCCGCGTGTGTGCTTACGTGCTTCCGCCACGTCCTCGGGCCGCTGCACGAATGACAGACCGATCCAGTCGACGCCTACACTGCAGGCCATTTCGAGGTCTGAGCGGTCTTTTTCGGTCATGGCGGAGACCGGCACTACCGTGTCGGGGAGATTGACGCCCTTTCGCGATGACAATTCACCACCAAATTCCACGACGGTGCGGATCATCTCGGGTGAGCTGTCTTTCACTCTTAGACGGATGCGGCCATCGTCGAGAAGGAGCGCGTTGCCGGGGTTGACGGCAGACAAGATTTCGGGGTGCGGCAAGGCAACCTGACGGCTCGATCCTGGAACCTCTTCATTGACGAGGTCAAAGACCTGCCCGTTGACCAGTGTCACGGGCTCATCGTCAATCTCGCCAATCCGGAATTTTGGGCCCTGAAGATCGGCAAGTATGCCTATGGGATGCCCACGTTCGGCCTCGACACCGCGAATGATGTCATGAAGCTCGCGCAGCTGCGCGTGATCCGTGTGGCTCATGTTGATGCGAAAAACGTCGGCGCCGCAATCAAACAGTTGCGTGATCATTTCTGCAGTCGAGCTTGCAGGCCCGAGTGTTGCGACAATCTTGACGCGTCGGCGCCGCGTCACTGATTTTGGCCGTTGATGCTGCTTGCTCCTGTCAGAGAGACAGTGAAATCACTGTTTTCTCCCGTATCAATCTCATCAAAACCCTGCCGGGCGTAGCCACGCTCCGTGCATTCCGTATTGCCGACAATTTTGAACTCCGCGTCCTGTATGCACAAGAACGCCTTGCCGCTCCAATCTCCGCCGCTGTCATAGTCGACAGCATAGACATAGTAGTAGCGTGCGATGAGATCGCCGCTCAGTATGGTCAAGCACGAATTGGCACTGATATTCCACCAACCCTCGCTTATCCAGACCGCGCCGCCTTCTTCATCGACATGGCGATAGCCTATTGCCACGCCGACTCGACTCGGCGTGTTGTTACATAATTTCAGGTCGGCGTGCGCCGGACGGACGTCCATCAGGAACAACGACCAGACGCCCAAAATTACCAGAGCGGCTCTTAACATCAGATTCCTCGCTGATTCGCGCTGATGGTTCATAGTTAGCACGGCATTTCTGACGTTTCATTGAATTTCGATACGTCAGGCAGTTGTCGTGATTATCCCTTGGATTAATGACGAGGCCGTGCTTGATCTTCGGCAAGGGATGATAATAATTTGGCAATATCAAGGCTTTGCGTTTGCAGGAGGCTTTGGCGCGGGGGCCAGAAGTCACTAGTGTTTTCGCAAAGCCGGTTTGTTTTAATCCCTGCTCTGAGCGTTCAGTTGGCGCGCGGGCATGAAATGCACCGTCTTCAGGCGCTAGAATGTGGAACATATGCTGGAAAGCAACATTGAAATGCAAGGCCTCCATGAGCTCCGGTTTCAGGGTAGCGGCGAAGCATTTGAGGTCATTGAAGGGGGGCTTGGGAGCGGATTGCTGATTGTCTGTGATCACGCCACCAACATTGTTCCGCCGGAATATAAGAGCCTTGGGCTTGGTGAGGAACAACTCGGCCGCCATATCGCCTACGACATTGGTGTGGAGGCGGTCACTCGATCCCTTGCCGAGCGTCTTGGCGTTCCTGCGGTGATGTCGAGATTTTCCCGGCTCCTGATTGACCCAAACCGTGGTGCCGATGATCCGACACTGGTCATGCGATTGTCCGATGGAAGTGTTGTCCCGGGCAATGCAACCATCGACGATGAAGAGATCGACTATCGTGTTGAACGTTTTTACCGTCCCTACGATGACGCGGTTGCCGCTGCAATCGCGACTTTTCAGGTGCAGGGCATAAACCCGGCGCTACTGTCCATACACAGTTATACGCCGGCCTGGAAAGGCATCGAGCGTCCCTGGCATGCAGGTGTGCTGTTTGATTGCGATATGCGCTTTGTGGAACCTCTGATTACCGCCCTGCGGACAGAGACGGGACTGATTGTCGGGCGAAACGAACCCTATAGTGGAGAGCTGGTGGGAGACACCATGAACCGCCACGGCACCCGCGCCGGGCTTGCTCATGCGCTGCTTGAAATTCGTCAGGATCTGATTGCCGAACCTGCGGGCCAGGAAGAATGGGCGGAGCGACTGGCAAATCTTCTGCCAGCTATTGTGGAATGCGACAGCCTGCACAAAATAGAGTCTCAATGACAGGACAGCGTAGAGCGTGCGAGCGATACAGCTGATGGAGATAGTTTATGGATGATCAAACGCGTACCGAACTTGAAGCTGCAGCGTTCAGGCGCCTGGTGAACCACTTGCGCGAACGTACAGACGTTCAAAACATTGACCTCATGACACTTGCGGGATTTTGCCGGAACTGTCTTTCGAACTGGTACAAGGATGCCGCCGACGATCAGGGGCTTGATCTCTCTAAGGATGCGGCTCGAAGCATCGTTTACGGGATGTCATACGACGAGTGGAAGTCTAAATATCAGACAGAGGCTACTGCAGAACAGCTGGCAGACTACGATGCGTCAAAACCGGCGCACTGACAGCGGCCAGCTTCAGTGAATTTCTGAGGATATCTACATTTTTTGGTGGCCAAGCGCGCTTGTGCGGCCTTTCATGCGCGCCGTAGG
>JAJFHB010000463.1 GCA_021775795.1 Hyphomicrobiales bacterium
GAGCGCTATGGTCTGCCCGACCTCAAGGCCGGCATCGTGATCGAAGGGCAGCGCGACGTCACGCGCCCCGTAATTGCTCGGGACCGTGTGCGCTATGTCGGTGAAATCGTTGCCATGGTGGTTGCGGATAACGCTGACCAGGCGCGCAATGCCGTTGAGCTGATTACGGCAAGTTACTCCGAACTGCCTGTGATTGTTGACCCCAGCACTGCAAGCGAGGGGGCAGGGCCCCAACTGCATGACACCGTCCCGGATAACATTGCCTATGACTGGCAGACGGGAGATGCGGATGCAGTGGACGCAGCGTTTGCAAAGGCAGACCGTGTCGTATCGCTCACTGTCGAAAACAACCGGGTGATCGTCAATCCTATGGAACCGCGGGGCGTTGCGGCGAGCTACTATGCCGCGGAGGATGCCTACACACTTTATGCCCCATCCCAGGGCGTCCATGCGCTTCGCGATTACCTGGCGAGCGAGGTTTTGAGGTTGCCGCGGGAACGCCTGCGCGTCGTTACAGGTGATGTCGGTGGTGCCTTCGGCATCAGGCTCCAGGCCTACCCGGAGATTGCTCTGGTTTTACTGGCGGCAAAACTTGCAGGCCGTCCTGTTCGATGGATAGCGGAACGTTCTGAAACATTCCTCGCTGATGCTCACGGCCGGGCCCAGGTTAACTCTGGAGAACTGGCACTTGATGCAGAGGGCAATTTTCTCGCCCTGAGAGTCAGTTCAATTGCTGACCTCGGCGCTTATTTCTCAACCTTCACAACAATTGTCGCCAGCACATCAGGCAGCCGGGTCCTCGGTCACACTTATCGCATTCCGGCCATGCACATTCACGTCCGTGGTGTTTTCACAAACACCTGTCCTGTCGATTCATACAGAGGCGCCGGTAAGCCTGAACTCGTTTACTTAACTGAACGGTTGATTGCCGAGGCGGCGCGTGAACGGGGCGAAAGCGCAAATGGATTGCGCAGCAGAAATCTTTTGTTGCCGCAGGAGTTTCCACTCAAGCAGCAGCCCGGGCCAGCAATCGACTGTGGCGACTTCTCGGAACTCATGGCCAAAGCACTCTCACTTGCCCAATGGAATGATTTCGAAGAGCGGCGGCAAGAAGCATATAAGCGTGGCCGCCATGCCGGTATTGCTCTGGCATTTTATGTTCATGCCGCCGGCGCCTTTCCAAATGAGTTTTCAAGCCTCGAGGTTTCTCCTGATGGGGAAATTACAATCTGGACTGGCCATCAAAGCGGTGGACAGGGACAGGAAACGGCTTTTGCCCAGGTTGCTGCATCCCGTCTAGGCATTGATGTGACACACATTCGTGTCGTTCAGGGTGACACAGAGGACCTGCCCTCCGGCGGGGCCACGGGTGGTTCCAACTCGATGACTACAGGGGGCGTTGCCATCGCCCGGGCAAGTGACATGTTGATCGAGCAGGGGAAGCAGCTGGCGGCCGTCGAGCTTGAAGCCGCTGCCATCGATATAGAGTTTCTGAACGGCAGGTTTTCGGTTGTGGGAACGGACGTCGGCATCGGCTTGTTTGAACTGGCCCGGCGCGCGCCGCAATTGAGCAACCTGCCCGAAGGGCTGGATGCCAGATTGTCGGCCGGTTGCGGCTTTGAAGGAGACGCAAATACCTATCCCAATGGTTGCCACGTGGCCGAGGTCGAAGTTGACGTGGAAACCGGCCACATCGAGATTGTGCGTTATGTGGCAGTTGATGACATCGGCGAAGTGATCAACGCTGAAAGTGCGCAAGGTCAGATTATCGGCGGCGTCGCGCAGAGCCTGGGCCAGGCCATGCTCGAACACGCCGTCTATGATGAAGACAGTGCTCAACTGCTCTCAGGATCGTTGATGGACTATTGCCTGCCCAGGGCAGATGACATGCCGCCGTTTTCGCTGCAGTTTTCATCTGTGCCCACGGACAGCAATCCGCTCGGCGTCAAAGGGGCTGGGGAAGTCGGCAACGTTGGCGGTCTGGCGCCCTTCGTATTGGCGGTATTGGATGCCCTGGCGCCATGCGGTGTCACACACATTGATATGCCGTTGACGCCAGAACGTGTCTGGCAGGCGATAAATGAGGCTGGCGTCACATGAGTTGCCTCCACAGGAGAAGCCTCCATGACTGAACTGTTTCTCTCCTACAGCCGTGAAGACCGGTCCGCAGCGGAGGCTTTCGCGCGTGAGCTTGGAAAGCTTGGCATTGAGGTCTGGTGGGACCACCAATTGCTCGGTGGCGAAGACTATCGTGGCCGAATTCTCGAAGTGATCGAAAAGGCGCGAGTATCCATTGTTTTATGGTCGCGGAAATCCGTAAAGAGCCAGTTTGTGACCGGTGAGGCTTCGGCTGCAAATGGCCGCGGTGCGCTCATGCCGGTTAATCTGGACGGGGCGGAGCCGCCGATTGATTTCCGGGTGTTGCATACGGTTGATCTCAGCGCCTGGATTCCGGGCGATCAACTTCCGCAGGACCTTCTCGACGGCTTGAGCAAACGTCTGGACCGGACCATCACCTACGGAGAAACTACGCGGCAGGCTGGCATCGTCGGACGCACCGCGCATCGCATCACCCGCGCCTGGTACGCAGACTTTGAAGCCATCATCTTCTATCTCATCGCTCAATCATTTGCCTGTGTCTTGCAGATGACCACACTTGTTTATCTCATAAACGACGGTCTGCTTTCCGATGGAAACCCGGAGGGGCCAGGGTTTGGCATTTACTTTTTTGCCATTGCGATCGGTATCGTTATGGCGCCGCTCGTAATGAAGCCGATCCTCGAAAATCGCCGTGTAGTCTATGCTGCGGCCCTCTATGCCGTAGGCGCGCTTCAG
>JAJFHB010000464.1 GCA_021775795.1 Hyphomicrobiales bacterium
CAGAACTCCCTGTCGACCCTGGCGTTTGATGGCGTCCTTGGGGGCTGCGTTGTTCATTGCAACATCGCTTGGAGGCGCGTTGCTGGCGCAGGATGCTTCAGAGATCGAGGCCGAAGCTGCTGCCGAAGAGAATATTGCAACAGATACCGATGTTGCAGGAGTGACGCGCATCATGCCGTTTTTCTGGGACCGGGCCGAACATCTAGGCACCCCTGATCTCAGTGCCCTCAGTGGTATCAACTTTCTGACCGACAGCGATTATCCGCCTTTCAACTACAGAGATGCGCGCGGCGACCTTGTCGGTTTCAACGTCGATATTGCCAAAGCCCTGTGCGCAGCACTGCGCATTCGCTGCCGTATCGCTGCGCGGCAGTGGGATGAGCTTGTTCCAGCTCTTGAGGACAGATCGGCCGACGCGGTGATCGCCTCGATTTCGATCACAGAAGCAAATCGTGAGCGAATGGATTTTTCATTTCCCTACTTCCGTTCACCGGCCCGCTTTGTTGTTCGCCGCACGGATCATATTGAAACTGTGACAGCAGAAGAGCTGGAGGAGCAGCGCGTTGCGGTTGTTTCAAACACAGCTCACGCTGCCTATCTGAATGCCTTCTTCTCTCGCGCCCTCATCGCTCACTTCGATACGGACGAAGAGGCCCGGGAAGCCATGCGGACCGGTGAAGTGGATGCTTTGTTTGGCGATGGCGCAACGCTCATGTTCTGGGTCAACGGCACGGAATCCAAAGAATGTTGCCGTTTTGCTGACGGCGCATTTACAGAGAGTCGGTTTTTTGGAAACGGTGCCGGAATCGCGGTTCGCCTCGGCGATGATCTTCTCATGGACGCGCTCAACTATGGTCTCGATCGCATAAAGATCTCAGGCACATATGATCGCATCTACCGCAACCACTTCCCACTCGACCTCTATTAGAGCTGAAGCGACCTAGTCTTTGCCGTTTCGGCGGAATGGAAACATCAGGCTCCAGCCCAGCCGGGTCGGATCATCGGTCTGGTAAGGTGCAAGGCCGATAACCATTTCATCATGCCCCGCATCCGGCTGTCCCTTGTAGGTCTGGAACAGCCGATCCCAAACCGACAGATTGAAACCGTAATTGCTGTCCGTTTCCTGCTGTTCGATCGAATGATGTACCCGGTGCATGTCCGGTGTCACCAGAACAAGCCGGAGTAAGCGGTCGGCAGGCCCGGGCAGCCGGATGTTGCCGTGGTTGAACATGGCGGTACCATTCAGCAGAACCTCGAAGAGAAAGACTGCCAGAGGCGCTGGGCCAAGTACGAGAATGACCGCAAATTTATAGAGCATGGACAGACAAATCTCGACGGGATGAAAGCGGATAGCAGTTGTGAGATCGAAATCCCGGTCTGCGTGATGCACCCGATGCACACGCCAGAGAATGGGAACCTTGTGAGAGGCAAAGTGCTGGAAGTAAATGGCAAGATCCAGGGCAATCACCGCCACGGTAATCTCCAGCCAGCCGGGCAGGTCGATCGAATTGAACAACCCCCATTGCCGCAGTTGCACAAACTCGGCAACACCGACGGCAAGGACGGGAAACAGCAGGCGCAGTGCAAGCGTATCGATCACCACCAGGGAGATGTTGGTGAACCAGCGAACAGGCCGCGTGAAAGTTTGCTTGCGGCGTGGAGCTGCAAGTTCCCATAAAGCGATCACAGCGAAAATGCCACCGAAGCAAATGAGCCGCACCGTTCCTTCACTCAACTCGCCCAGATTTTCAAACATGATGGCTGTTGTTCTCCACAAAGCATGGCGCCCAAAACATTGGGCCGGCATTCAGTTTAGATATCGTGCCGGAAGGCGGCTGCATACAAGTTGCGAAGCATATCGCCTCGGTGCGAAGATGGAGAGATGACAGATCTTCTCACTGACGGCCCACAAGGTGCAGACAGAGTTTACATATTCGCCCACGGTGCAGGTGCTCCGATGGACAGTGAGTTTATGTGCGAAATAGCCCGTTTTCTCGGCGAAATGGGAGTTTTGGTTTTCCGGTTTGAGTTTCCCTACATGGCGGCGCGCCGCGTTGACGGATCGAAAAAGCCGCCGCCCCGGGCTGAGAAGCTCATGAGCAATTACGAAGAAGTGATAAAGGATGTGACCGTCAGGGTGGCACCGGCGGCAAAACTGTTCATCGGCGGCAAGTCAATGGGCGGCCGGGTAGCCTCCCTTGTCGCGGAAGATGCCTTTGCAGCGGGACGGATTGCCGGCCTTGTCTGTCTTGGTTATCCGTTTCATCCCTCTGGCAAACCCGAACGACTGCGCACCGCTCATTTGGAGCATCTGGAGATGCCTACGCTTGTTTGTCAGGGTGAGCGCGATGCTCTGGGCAACCGCGATGAAGTAAGAGGTTATGCGTTGTCAGCGTCCATCGAATTGAGCTGGCTGCCCGATGGCGATCACAGCCTCGTTCCGCGCAAGGCAACTGGCCGCACGAAAGGCGATAACTGGCAGCAATGCGCCGAAGCAATCGCCGCTTTCATGCAGTCTGTCTGAATGGAACCTGGCGTCGGCTCCGGCAGGCGCTGAAATGCCCGCCGGATACCGTAGCGTGTCGTTTGTATTGCGACCTGGATCTTTGGCTAGATCTGCGCGTGGCGGGCCATGGCGCCGCGTTCAATAGCTGCACAGGCGAGTTTGTCCACGTGGAGAGCATCACGAAGGCGCTGCAGGAAACGAATTTCTTCCTGACGTACGGTCAGGTCCACAGCGGCAACCTCAACCGCAAGCGCATAGGCGGTTTCGTGCAGTTGCGGCGGGAGCGCATCGGCGGCGAGCGCCAGAATGGCATCCATGCCATCATCTTCGTTGAGGATTTCAAGACACTCCCGGGAAAACAGGGGAAGTTTTGCTTCGTCAAAATCCTGGAACACTGGCAGCCGGTTCACGATCTGCTTAATGCGTTCAATTTCCGTGTCGGAGATCGTGGCGTCAATGACCGAGATTGTGATCATGACATAGATGAGGGCCCGATGATGGCCGATGGTTTGCGACATGCGCTGCTCCTGCCTGAGATGAGCTGGCCGCAACTGGCGGCCGGATTTGTGTGTTCGTTGTCTGAACGGGATACGATCTAACGGGTATCGTTGTCCAGAAATTCGCGGACCACGTCAATAGCGTCGACAAGCCCGAGCCGTTCAATTTCAAGCGCATCAGGGAAGGCGGTTGAAAACCGCGAGGCAGTTCTTGAGTCAAGAACCACAAATACTCCCCTGTCTCGGGCACTGCGAATGAGCCGTCCGAAGGCCTGGCGCAGACGTAATCGCACAGCCATATCCTGATAGAGACTGCCGCCGAAGACTTTCCGACGCGCCCGTTCCAATACGGACGGTTGCGGCCATGGCACCCTGTCCATGACGATCAGCCGGAGGCTCCGCCCTGGCACATCAACACCATCGCGTACCGCATCCGTACCCAGCAGACAGGCGTTTTCCTCTTCCCGGAATAGGTCGACCAGCGTGCCGATGTCTACCGGGTCAACATGCTGCGCATAAAGCGGCAGGTTGGCCTGAGCGAGGGGCATCAACAGCTTTTCATGAACAACCCGAAGCCGGCGGATTGCGGTGAAGAGCCCAAGAGCACCCCCTCCGGCTGCAAGAAACAGCTCGCGATAGGCGGCGGCGACCTGGTCCGCGTCGTCACGGGCCACATCATTCACAACCAAAAGCCGGGAGCATTTTCCATAGTCGAACGGGGATTCGTAAGTCTGTCGCATCACAGGGGTCGCCAGATGGGTGACGCCGGTGCGCATTTCCGCATTCTGCCAGTCGTCGGGAACATCCTTCGGGCGATCTTTCAGCGTTGCCGATGTGATCAAAACCCCATCACTTGTCTCAAGCACCGAGCGGGCGAAGGGTTTCGTGGGGTCCACCCAGTGCCGGTGCATACCCGTATCAATTTCCTGACCCCAGGCCATATCAATCGAGAACCAGTCCGCAAACTCCTCTCCCGGTTCTGTATCTAGCTGGCGCGCCATGTCCCGCCACCCCGGCAGCATCAATGCCGCCCGGCGCATCAAGCCGCGCACCACCGCCTCAATGCGGGCGCGCTCGGTGGTGTCCAGTTCATCGGCGTCCTCATCAAGCCGTCCATGCAGCCGCTCGGCAAGACCACGCAAGGGGCGGCCGAGCGCATCAAGCGTCTTGCTCAGGCTGCCGGCCGCCTCCGCAATACCTTCTCCCAGCGGATGGCAGTCCGTTTCAAGCGAATAGGACGAGCGGTGTTCGGTCCGGGCACGCACCTGTTGATGTACGCGCGCGAGAAATTTTTCTGCGGAATTGGAAGGGTTGGGCGCCTGGACCCTTTGCATCCAGCCGGGGCCGGGCAATTCACGCGCCGCAAGCAGCGTTTGTTGCAGAAGATCTTCGGTCTCTTCGTCCTCATCAACGAGGCCGCTCAAACGGTCTGCCAGTCCGCGCCCGCGCCGGCCCCGCACTTCCGGGCCAATCAGCCAGCGTCTGAGCTCGGCCATTTCGAGGCCCGTGAGATGGCTGGAATAGGCGCTGTCGGCGGCATCGAAGACATGGTGGCCCTCATCGAAGATGATGCGTGGGGCCGCTTCCGGCGCGGTCGGCAGGTCCATGTCCTCAAATACATCGCCCAGAGCTGCCTGCATCATGACGAGCGCATGATTGGCAATGACCAGGTCAGCGTGGCGGGCCTGACGCTGGACTTTCTCGATAAAGCATTTGCGATAGTGGGGACAGGCGGAATAGATGCACTCACCGCGCCGGTCTGTCAGGCCGAGTGATTGTGGTGAGATGGCCCGGCCGCGGGTTGCGGACCCATCGCCCACAAACAAAGGCAGCAGCCAGGCTGGAAAGTCACCGCCGATCATGTCGCCGTCGCGGGTGGCCCGGGCCCAGCGTGCGACGAGGGCGGAAAAGACAGCGCCGCGAGGCGAGGAAGTACCCTCACGGGCCATCCATTCCTGAAGATTAAGGAGACAGAGATAATTCTCCCGGCCCTTGCGCACCACCACCCGTTTTGCCCGCTCCGAGGCGTCAGGGTGCAGACGGTGCGTTTCCTGTTCCAGTTGGCGCTGCAGATTTTTCGTATAAGTGGAAATCCAGACGGTTCCCGCATTGCGCTCTGCCCACAAAGAGGCAGGTGCCAGATACCCGAGGGTTTTCCCCAGTCCGGTGCCGGCTTCTGCAAGCATAATGGCGTTGTCGCCGGGGCGCTCTTTGGGTTTGAAAATGTGAGTTGCCTTGCGGCTGTAATCGCGCTGTTGGAGTCTTTCTTCTGCATCCCCACCCAGCACATGTTGAAGCAGGGTTTCCGCATCATCTTCTGAAACCGGCAATGACGATGGTTGCGGCCGTGGCCCGGGGTCTTCCCAATCCGGCAATCGGTCCCAGACATTGAGCCCGGCAGTGCGCATACCGCCATCGGTGCTGTATCCGGCCTCCTGCAGGGCACTCATCACCTCATTTGCCCAGGGCCAGTTGCTGGCCTGCAGATGGCTGGCAATGTGTCCTGTCTCGCGCAGGCGTGTGCGGTCAAGCGTGCGCAGTTCGCTCACCAGGGTTTCCGCAATGGCCTGCAGCAGGTCTGCACGCGTCTCCTCAAGGCCCAGTACTTTCGCAAAGCCGCTGGGTGTGGGCAGGCCCATCTGGGCTGGACGGATAAAGGCATAGAGCTCTGCAAGATCAAGATGCGCAGGGCCGGTAGCAAGTCGTGCCTGCTGATCTCCAGCCCGAGCCGCAAGAATCAGGCGGCTTAGTGTGAATGCGGCATGGCAGATAATGTGCTGGGTCTTCGACAGTGCTGTGAGGGCATCGCCCGCGCTGATTATTTGTGGCTCTCGGTCGGGCTCCTTGAGAAGGACCGCACCATTCCGCAGGCTGAGGCTCGGCAATCTGGCCGAGGTCTTGCCGGTCGGGGTGATGGCTGCATCATCCATGGGGGATCAGCTCCGGAGCAGTGCAAAGGTCAGATTGACCGCGTCTACCTATCGTGTCATTGACGCGTTTCAACCAAAACCCGAAAATCAGTGTGGCATGTGAACATGTTTGACGATCCCTCTCTCGTCCAAACCGCGATGGATAGCAAGGCCTGGCCTTTCGAGGAGGCCAGAAAACTCATCGCCCGCCGCGAACGGCGGCGCTCGGATGAGGGCGGTATTCTGTTTGAAACCGGCTATGGCCCAAGCGGCCTGCCGCACATAGGCACGTTTGGAGAGGTCGCGCGCACAACCATGGTGCGCACGGCATTCAGGCTTTTGACCAACGATGAAGTGCCCACCCGTCTGCTCTGCTTTTCCGATGATCGTGATGCCTTACGCAAGGTTCCAACGAATGTCCCCAACCAGGAAGGCATGCAACAGTATATCGGCAAGCCGCTGACCAGCGTGCCGGATCCGTTCTCGAATGAATATGAGAGCTTTGCACACCACAATAACGCGCGGCTGCGGGCGTTTCTCGACCGCTTCAACTTCGACTATGAGTTTGCAAGCTCGACGGATTACTACACCGACGGCACGTTCGACGAAGCACTCCTGCGCATGCTAGAAGTCTATGACCAGGTCATGGATATCATTCTTCCAACGCTTGGACACGAGCGTCAGCAAACCTATTCACCCTTTCTGCCGATCTGTCCGCGTACCGGAAATGTCCTCCAGGTGCCGATGGTTGAACGAAACGTGCAAGCCGGCACGGTGATCTACATTGATCCAGATACGGAAGCGAAAGTGGAAGTTCCGGTGACCGGTGGAGGCGTCAAGTGCCAGTGGAAGGCAGATTGGGCCCTTCGCTGGTTTGCCCTTGGTGTGGATTATGAGATGGCCGGCAAGGATCTGATCGAATCGGTCAATCTTTCCAGCAAGGTCTGCCGGGCTCTTGGAAGTGAGCCGCCGGATGGTTTCAACTATGAACTCTTTCTCGACGAAAATGCCCAAAAGATCTCAAAGTCGAAGGGCAATGGTCTGACCATCGATGAATGGCTGCGCTATGCCTCACCGGAAAGTCTTCAATTGTACATGTACCAGGGACCGCGGAAGGCAAAGCGGCTCTATTTCGACGTGATTCCGAAACACGTCGATGAGTATCTGACGTTCCTCGGCAAATATCCCGATCAGGAAGCCAAGGAACGTCTCG
>JAJFHB010000465.1 GCA_021775795.1 Hyphomicrobiales bacterium
GCAGCCGTTTCCCCGGGAGGTCCCTATTAAAAACAGCTCCCCATGACCTGTGATTCGCCATTGTAACCGTAAGTCTGTGCCCTTTTCGTCACGGTTGATCATGCACCCGCCACAGTATGTGTGACATTGGCGACACAAAGACCACAAAGTCGAAATTTTCCAGCATCTACAATGGTTTTAGCGTGCAAACGGTGAATGAATCTTCTAGCGTTTGGAATGCGATTTGGTCTACAGTGGCAGCGGGAAAACGAGCGGCGACAACGCTCTCATCAAATCCCTTTTGACCAGACAGGTTTGAGGGGGAATATGGGGGGCGTGGTTGTTGTTTGAGCGGCGACAAAAGGTGTTGTTGTTTTTGTACTGCGTTTGCGGCACGTCCATGGGGAGTTTTGCACGTGCGAATCCAAGAAACGGGGGGAAGCTGAGCCAGTTTTCGGTGTCGGCCATTTGTGAATGGTGAGTTTCGTCTGCGACACGACTGCGGTTGAACCGGGTAGATCCCGGTGGAAACGCTTGCGCGCGCCACTACTTGCCGGCGCCGGTTTTCTGTTGCTCGCCGCCACCTTCTCTCCGCTTTCAGTGACGCCTGCACACGCGGCGTCAGACAGCAACGATTCCCTCGGACAATTTGACGTTTTTGTGGACAACCGGAATCCGGTCCGCGCACCTGAAATCAATGATCCGGGGCAAGATGCTCCGATCAATGTTCAGGCCGACCGGTTTGCTCACGATCAGGACACAGGCATCGTGGTCGCAACCGGTGACGTGCTGATCGAGTACGGTCCCTACGTCCTGCAAGCAGACCAGGTAACCTACAATCCGCGCAACGACGAGATGACTGCCGATGGCAATGTCTTCTTCCGCGAACCGAATGGTAATGTCGTGCGCGCCCAACACATGGTTTTGGGGCAGCAGTTCCGTATTGGCTTTGGGCGTTATCTCAGGCTGACGCTCACCAACGAAGCTTGGATTTTGGCACAGAACAGCGAGCGGCTGGAAGGCAACATCAACGTCTTCTACGATGTGACCTACTCGCGGTGCACGGAATGTGTTGACCAAAACGGCAACCCGTTGTGGGTTATTCATTCCGAAGTGGTGACCCACGATCAGGATGAACAGGTCATCTACCACAAAAACGCGACGCTCGAGTTCATGGGCGTCCCCGTCTTCTACAGCCCCTATCTTGAGCACCCGGACCCGACCGTGAACAAGCGTTCCGGCTTCCTGTTGCCGACGATCAAGGCGTCGGACGAACTGGGCGTTGGTTTCGAGGTACCGTATTTCTGGAATATTGCTCCCAACTACGACCTCACACTGCGCCCGACGTTTTCGACACGTCAGCTTCTGCTTATGGAAGCAGACTGGCGGCACAGAATTGACTGGCTGAACGGTGCCTACGATATTTCGATTGCCGGTGTTTATCAGCTCAATCCGAGCGCTACGCCTCCCGGAGATGGCCGGTTCAGAGGCAGCATAGATTCGAACGGTCTCTTCAATATTGGTGACGACTGGTATTGGGGCTGGCAGGTTCAGGTCGCGTCAGACGATACCTTCCTGCGGGCCTATGAAATTGATGGCCGCACCGATCTCGTGTCGCAGGGCTTTATCGTCGGCCTTGATGACCGCAACTATTTTGATGCGCGGGCCATCCACTTCAAGGGCCTGCTGGCTGCGGATAACAACAGCACCATTCCGAATGCGCTGCCGACCATTAGGCACAGCTTCTATTTCGATGACCCGGTCTTTGGCGGCGAACTCAGCCTCGACACCCACATTTACAATCTGCGGCGAAATGCAGGTGCGGACTCATCGCGCGTCGTCAGCGAAGTTCACTGGCAGCGGCAGTTCATAAGCGATATGGGAATTGTGGTGACACCTTTCGCCGGGGTTCGGGGAGATGTGTACTACACGGACAATGTGCCCGACATAACACAACCTTCCGGCCAACGTGATGGCGAGACGACCGCACGAGTGTTTCCACGCGCGGGCGTTGACATAAGAATGCCATTCGTGAGCAACGGTGAGTTTGCGCAACAGATTTTCGAACCTGTGGCTCAGATAATTGTGGCGACAAACGAAACCGATACGAATCGGCTGCCCAATGAGGATTCTCTGCAATTCGAGTTCGATGCCACCAATGTGTTCCTCTTGGACAAGTTCAACGGCATCGATCGCTATGAAGGCGGCACGCGCGCCAACATCGGTTTCAACCACACAGTGCTGCTCGAAGACGGCGCCTTCATTCGCGCCACCGTTGGAGAAACCTTCCACATTGCAGGCGATAACAGCTTTAGTGCCGGCACGGGCCTCGACACCTACCGTTCTGATTTTGTCGCCGGGATCGCATTCCAGCCGATTGCCAATGTCCGGATCGCTTCGCTTCTGCGATTTGATGAGAAAACCTTCGCCGTACGGCGTCACGATCTGACCGCCAACCTCTTCTATGAGGGCCTTACTGTTGCCGCAAATTACACTGATCTTTCGCCTGCAGTCGCATCGGGACGGTTGGTTTCCGAAGAACAGATAAGCGCCTCTGCATCATATCGACTGGCGGATTATTGGCAGGTATTTGGCAACTTTAGATACGATATACAAGAAGACGCACGACGTAGTCAGCTCGCGGGGCTGCGCTTCCTCTGCGAGTGTTTCACAGCAGAACTCGTCTACAAGGAAACATTCGTTGGTGACAGGGACGCCGACCCTGACCGCTCGATTGTCCTCAATGTGCTCTTCACCACCCTGGGTGGCGGGAGTTACAATCAGGATCTAGACTAGAGAACCATGCGGCCTTTGGAACCAGCGCGCATGGATTGTCAATTGTCTGCACCGGGGTTGAAACAAGGTTGGACACGGAATTTCGCTAAGAGCCACAAGCCCTACAGATTTGGTTTCACAATGATTTCTACGACCGTCATCCCGTCCCGAAAAATGAGCGTGCATTTTGCGCGCACCTTGCCCGTTATCGTGTGCGTTCTGGCATTAGCCATCAGCAGTCTTTCAGGGTCCGTGGCATTCGCCCAGAGCACCGGGCGTATTGTTGCGATCGTCAACGATGAACCAATATCAGAATATGATCTGGATCAGCGCGTTCGCTTCAATGAGACGATACGAGGCGTTCGGATGGCGTCTGATCAACTGCGCCGCGAGTCGATGCAGGAACTGGTCGACAACACGCTCAAGAGACAGGAAGCAAATCGGTTCGAAATGGGCGTGACCCAGGCCACGGTCGATGAGAATTACAACAGCATGGCCACTCGTGCCGGTGTTTCACAGGAACAGTGGCTTCGTCAGCTCAATGATGGCGGCATTGAAGTTACCACCATAAAGCTTGAAGTCGAATCATCCCTGTCATGGCGCCGCGTTGTCACAGCGCGTTATGGTCAGCTCATACAGGTCGAAACAGAAGACGTAGATAGAGCCTATGCCAGGGTCCTGGATAATCCGGTGGCGCCAACCTACATCTATGAAATTCAACGCATCCTCCTTCCAATTGAGTCCAATGCATCTACGCAATTGCGCAACACACGGCTGCAGGAGGCGCATGGAATCATGCAACGCATCAACGGCTGCGGCTCCATTGGCAATGCAACATCGGGTGTGTTCAACGTCCGCACTTTGGGCCGGCAGGGAATTCCTTCTGATGCGCTGCCAGCAGAACTTAAAAACGCCCTTAACCAGGCTGGTGTTGGCCGGCCCGTCGGCCCCGGGCCCACAGGTGATGGTGTTGTAATTTTTGTGTACTGCAATCTCGAGACCATCGCCGCGCCTGTTCCCACACGTGATCAGGTTGAGGAAGAGCTTCGTTACGACAAGTTCGACCGTATTGGTGAACAGTTCCTGCGCGACCTTCGCCGCGATGCGATCATTGAGTATCGCGATCCCGAACTTGCTTCCTGACAATAGTTGGACGGGAACAATGAGCATCAGTTCCCGAACCACGCCAATAGCCGTCACCATGGGAGAGCCTGCGGGGATTGGGCCTGAGCTGACGGTGAAGGCCTGGTTTTCGAAAAAAAGCAGAACACTCGGCACCTGGTTCTATGTGGGCGATGCATCGCTGCTTTACAGCGCCGCAAAGCAATTGGGCGCAACTCTTTCCATTAGAGAGTGCGAAGATTTTGAGGCGGTACTCGCCTGCCCCGACGACTGCCTGCCCGTATTGATGGAGCCGTTGGAGCACCCGGTTGAACCGGGCGTCCCCAGCACACATACAGCGGCGGCCACGCTTGCCTCCATTGAACGCGCTGCAAATCTGGCTCTTCAGGGTGGTGCTGGCGGGGTTGTCACCAATCCCATTCAGAAATCCACACTCTATGACGCCGGCTTCAAACACCCGGGTCACACCGAGTATCTTGCAGCGATCGCCGGAAAGGGAGAACGGTCTGTCATGATGCTCGTGGCAGAGGATCTGAGAACAGTCCCCGTTACAGTCCATGTACCGCTGGCAAAGGTTCCCTCCCTGTTATCGATTGACCTCATCGTGGAGACGGTTCGTATCGTGCACCGCGACATGATAGGACGCTTTGGAATTTCTGCACCACGCATCGCAATTGCCGGGCTCAACCCACACGCCGGCGAGGCCGGAGCTTTGGGCCATGAAGAGCAGGATGTCATTGCGCCTGCGATTGCGGAACTACGCGGCATGGGTATTGACGTGACCGACCCGCTTCCCGCGGACACCATGTTTCATGCCGCTGCTCGCAAGAGGTATGACGTGGCTGTTTGCATGTATCATGATCAGGCCCTCATTCCTGTGAAGACGATCGGCTTTGATACAGGCGTAAACTGTACTCTTGGACTTCCCTTCATTCGAACCTCGCCCGACCATGGCACAGCACTCGACATAGCCGGCAAGGGGCTTGCTGACCCTTCCAGCCTCATTGCGGCAATCACCCTGGCGCAGGAATTGTCCCTTGCAGAGACTGCAAGAGCTGCATGAGCCCGAACCTTCCGCCGTTGAGAGACATCATCGAGCGCTATGAATTGCGGGCGCACAAGTCGATGGGGCAGAACTTCCTGCTGGACCAGAACCTCACAGACAAGATTGCCCGCGCCGCCGGTGATCTGCACGAATCGACAGTTGTTGAAGTTGGACCTGGACCGGGAGGGTTGACCCGCAGCCTTCTTCTGGCCGGGGCCAAAAAGGTTGTCGCCATTGAACGCGACCGCCGTTGCATTCCAGCCCTCGAAGAACTTTCAGGCCACTTTCCCGGGCGGCTGGAAGTTGTTGAGGCTGACGCCCTGACAATTGACCCAGGCGCTTATGCCAACGGCTGCAATGTGAAAATTGTTTCGAACCTGCCTTACAACATCGCGACCGCTTTGCTGGTACGATGGCTGACCACAGAGCCCTGGCCGCCGGCATTTGACACCATGGTGCTTATGTTTCAGCGCGAAGTTGGGGAACGGCTTTGGTCAGAACAGGGGTCGCGAAGTTATGGGCGACTTTCTATCCTGACACAGTGGCGATGCGCCGTATCACATCTGTTTGACATTCCTGCGCGCGCCTTCACACCGCC
>JAJFHB010000466.1 GCA_021775795.1 Hyphomicrobiales bacterium
CTCAAACTGGCTCTCTCGCCACCTGATCGCAGCAGACAAGCCTTCGGATTTGCGGATTTCAGAGAAAGTCTTCAACTGTTCCGTTTCCGTTGAGTCGAGCATTGCACCCTGTTCGACCCCATAGGCGATTGCCTGCCGCACTCCTGCAATTTCCGCCCCCATATTGATCGAGGCTTTTGTCGTGCGAAGCCCCTCAAGCGATATGGCCGCCATCCGGCGAGCCAGACGGAATGTCTCTTCTTCCAGTTTATCGTCCGGCACAATGCGGTTGATCATGCCAAAGTTGAGGGCCTCCTCCGCATCAATCATATCGCCGGTGTACAACAGCTCACGGGCTTTCTTGAGACCGACAATCCAGGGCATGATCACAGCGGGAGGCGAGGTGGAGAACCGGATCTCCGGTTCACCGAACTTTGATGTTTCACTGGCAATCGTCACACAGCACATCATCGCAAGCTCGCAACTGCCAGCGAGGCAGTATCCACGTGTCATGGCAATGACCGGCTTGCTGCAATCCCAAGGCGCAAACTCGAAATCCACGCAGTCCAGAAGCATCCGGCGCTGCCCGAAAATATCGCGGCCATAATGCTCACCCCAGGCAAAGCGGAGGTCGTAGCCTGCTCCGAAGTGATCGCCTTCGCCAGACAACACGATGACAGAAACACTGTCGTTCGCATCAAGGTCGCGAAACAGATCTTTCATTTCGCGCATCATATCGGGGTGAATGGAATTTACGGCTTTAGGGCGGTTGATTTTGATATGAGCAATCTTTTCTTTTATCTCCAACAGCAGTTCATCAGGCATTTTCTATTCCTCGCTAGAAATATTTTCATTGCTACTTTTCGGCACAATGAATGCATCCACGGCGACCACACCTTCAGCGGTGACAATCAAGGGGTTTACATCGACCGCGGATAGGGCCGGGCCAAGTGAGGCGATCAGCACGGAGAAGCTTGCGAATGCCTGGGACAAAGCGCCGACGTTGCAGGCAGCGTTGCCGCGGTGCCCGTCCAGCATCGGTCTGATAGCAAGTTGATCAATCAAACCACGCGCCATGCCTTCATCCAGCGGCGGCACCGCAAATCGCGTATCCCGTAACACCTCGACGAGTATGCCGCCTGCGCCAACCATTGCGATCGGGCCGAACAATGGATCCGGTGTAAATCCGAACGACATTTCCACACCTGACGACGCCATTTCAGAAACAAGCACCTGCGGTCCAAACCGCGACGCCAGATCATCATATGCTTTTGCAACGGCCCGGTGATCGGCCAGCCAAAGGCACACCCCGCCGACGTCGGATTTGTGGAAGATGCCCGGCATCGCCGTTTTCATGACGACGGGGAGACCCAGTTCGCTGGCGGCTTCAATGGCACCGTCCCTGGTGTTCACCATGTGATGTTTGACGACAGGAACACCAAAATCCGCCAGCAGAGAAAAACTCTCCGCATCACTAAACGGAACACCGGTTGCGCAACGCTCGCGCCATAATTCCACGATGCTTGCATCTGGTGGCCTTGGGGGAACTATTGGTGCCCGATCCTGGAATGAACGGTACTCCAAGAGTGCCCGTGCAGCCACCATCGATGCCCGCATTCCTTCCATGACCGGAATGCCTGCTTGCGCAAGACGAAGTGCCAGTTCGGTGTTCTTTCCCTTGGCAAAGCATGTCGCGAAGGCTAACGGTTTATCCGTCGATTCCGCGACCTGAACAGCAGAATTCGCGTAGCCCTCATGGTAGCTCAGGCCATCACGAAGATCCGTCACCCAGATGCCCACTGCAGCATTTGGGTCCGCCATAAGAGCCGCCATACTGTCACGGAATGTGCCCTCAAACCCATGCCCGGTTCCCCACGCATCCAAAGGGTTTTCGGCGATAAGGCCATATTCCAGACTTGCCTCAAGGGCTGTGCAGGTAACGTCGGAAATTTCTGCAAAAGACACATCGCATTCTGAGGCAACATCAGCCAGTAACTCTCGTTCACCACCAGAATCCGCAATTGCCACCACACTCCCTGCTGCCGCACGGCGCCCGGTAGAGAGCAATTGCAAAGCAGCAAAGAGTTCATCGGGATCATCCACACTCAGGGCACCGTATCGCTGGAACACGGCTTTGAACACTGCATCGTCCCCGGCAAGAGCCCCTGAATGGCTTATGGCGAACTTCTTTCCTTTTTCACTCCTGGCCACCTTTGCGATAACGACCGGAATATCTGCTTCAGCCGCCCTGTTCAGGACCGATATGAACTTCTCTGGCTTTCGGATGGTCTCAATGTACAGGCCGATCGCACGGGTTCCTTGCAAATCAAGGGCAAAGTCCATGTAGTCTGATGCATCTGTGGTGATTTCCTGGCCCGACGACACCGTAAGATTGAACTTCAACCGCCCATCATTGGCCGATACGGCCGCCGAGATGGATCCCGACTGGGATATGAAGGTCACCGGTCCGGGGGCTTCAGCGGCACCGCCACCCATTTGGCAGCGAACCCTGTCTACCCGGTTGTAGAAACCAGAGCCGTTTCCACCACAAACGTGAACACCTGCTTCCAACGCCATGCCGCGCAAGCGTTCCAGGAGCGGGACAGGATTGCCATCATCCAGAAGGCAACTGCCGAACATTGTGGCTGCCTTGACACCCGCATCGATGGCGTTTTCGAAGGCGGCTTCGATCCTTGGATTTGCGACCATCAACACCGCGTGATCGGGAAGAGATGGCAGTGATGGAATGTCCGGGTAACACAAACGGTCTTCGATTTTTTCGTACTTTGGATTTACCAGGAATACGTCGCCCGTGAAACCGGCCCTGAAGCAGGCGTTGATCATCCCGTTACCGTAGGATCCAGGCCGTGGCGATGCGCCAACCAAAGCGATTGATTTGGGACGGAGCAAAGGATCCAACTGATGTGCCACTCGAAGCTCACCCAATTACGCAGGACACAGAAAAGGTGTGTCACCCGCAGGCCGGGACAATGTTGCGCAGTTTATAAGGACATGGAGAGTGCTGTCAGACAAAAGTTCACAACGATTTCCACCTCTGGTCGTCGTCGGTCAGTGGCTCAGACAGCACAACCACGCCAGACTGCATCAAGCCTGATGATGAGCCCATAGCAAGAGAGCTGCGCAAGTGCGCTTACGGTATGAATGTCCGAAGTTGCAAGTGGTCGCGGTGAATTCGATCCGGACGGCCTTTTCCTCAACGACCATCACCACCCATTGTTTGGATCAGCGGGCACGCGTCTATAGCTGAAAAAAACGTGTCGGCAGTTGGCGGAGGGAGTGGGATTCGAACCCACGAGACGGTTACCCGCCTACACGCTTTCCAAGCGTGCGCCTTCGACCACTCGGCCACCCCTCCTGCAGGTTTGCCCGGACGCAATTGTCTCTGGCAAATCGCGCTGCACTATACTCACTCCGCGTTCACAGGCAAGCGCTGCGCGCGCCGCGCCGGAGACATTTTGTCATCCCGGCGTTCACGCTTGCGCCTTCGGTCCCCAGACGCTATTGGCAGCGCAGGGCAATTAGCACGTAAGAGGTCTTCCGTGACACTGATCTGGCGCATACTGGCTGTGGTTTTCTGGATCCTGACCCTGATCACACTTGGCAAGGATCTTCTGGCGCTGCAGCGCGAAGGTACGTTCGAACCAACGGCGCTTGGAACCTGGTGGTTCGAGGTTCATCGCACCAGTCTCGAATCGGCGCAGGTCATCGTCGAGCGCTATTTGTCATTCATACCCAACCTCTGGGATCCGATCATCGTCACGATGTTATTGTGGCCTGCGTGGGCGGTGCTTGGCGTTTTGGCTATTCTCTTCACAGTCTGGTCCTGGCGGCGCGGACGGCGGCGCATCTTCGGACCCCGCTAGCGCACTTGCATAGGGCATCGTCTCTCCCCACTATATAGGGCTGCAACACTCAAGACTCAAGACTCAGGACAAGGAAAACAGATGTTCGGATTCTCACGCAAGGCAGCGGAAATGCCTGATCCAGCCAACGCACCCGCCGGGCGCTCCCAGGCCATACCCACATCTGAGACCCATTCGGTATTGCGCACGGCCATCCAGGGCCCTTATCCGGATGGATTTGAGAGCGCAATGTTTGGCATGGGGTGCTTCTGGGGAGTTGAACGGATTTTCTGGAAGGTGCCAGGTGTGCACGTCACAGCGGTTGGCTATGCAGCCGGCTATACACCCAATCCCACTTATCAGGAGGTCTGTTCCGGCCTCACGGGCCACAATGAAGTGGTGCTTGTGGTGTTTGACCCTGCAAAGGTTTCCTACGAAACCCTGCTCAAGGCCTTCTGGGAAGGGCATGACCCGACCCAGGGTCTGCGCCAGGGCAATGACGTCGGCTCGCAGTATCGCTCCGGCATTTATGCCTATTCACAGGCCCAACGCGAAGCAGCGGAGGCCTCAAAGGCAGCATTCTCCAGCGCCCTCAAGGCACGTGGGTTCGATGCCATCACGACAGAGATCATCGACGCGCCGGAATTTTACTTTGCCGAGGATTACCATCAGCAGTATCTGCAGAAAAACCCGTCGGGCTATTGCGGCCTGGGCGGAACAGGTGTTGCCTGCCAGATCGGCACCGGCGTCGCCGCAGAATAGCGGTTACTTCTGCGCCAACAGATGATGGCGCAGAAGCACAAGCCGGTCGTTGCCCCAGAACATGGTGTCGCCCACGAAAAACGTGGGCACACCGAAGGCGCCTCGATCGAAGGCTTCGCGGGTTGTTGCTGTAAGTTGCGCTGCGGTTTCAGCCTCGGCCATGACGCGGCCAAGCTCAACGCCGTCACCGCCCACCTCATTGGCAAGAGAGCATAAGAACGCCTGCGTAAAATCATGGCCTTCCCTGCCGCTGAATACGGCGGCCATGGCGCAGGCGGAATAGGCTGCCCCCAGTCCCAAACGAACAGCCGCAGTGCAGGCCCGCGCGATTGTTCGGAGCAGTTCCCGGTCAAACTTGAGGGCCTCAACGGATTCAACATATGGAACGCCATAGTACTCAGCCCAGGCTTCTGCATCCCGGCGCCTGAACTCCCACTCATACTGTCCTGATGACGGTGTCCCCGCAAAAGGCGATGGGCCGCGCAGGGTCATGAGATCACCGCTGTAGAGCGGACGCCAGTTCACACTGCAACCGGTGTCGGCTTCAAGCTTGGCAATCTGGGTTGAGGCGAGATACGAATAGCGGCTGGCAATGCCGGCGAAAAATTCAACCTGTGTCATGTTCAGGAGAGATCCAGGGCAACGGTTTTGAGGTCCTCCATGCGGCAAACCTGAAGCGCTGCCTCGTGGGTTGCCGTCAACACAACCCTTGGGGCAGCGCCAGCCTCGAAAGCCTCCTGCCAGCGGGCCGCACAAAGGCACCAGCGATCGCCCGGCTGCAGGCCCTCAAATCCGAACTCCGGCCTCGGCGTCGACAGGTCGTTTCCGCTGGCCTTTGAAAAACTCAGGAACTCCGCCGTCATCTGCACGCAGACACAGTGCAGGCCGTGATCCTCCGGTCCCGTCTCGCAACAGCCGGTGCGGTAAAATCCCGTCACCGGATCATCCGAGCATGTGGCAATTTCCTCACCAAAGACATTCTTCTGCAAGCGGGTGACGTTCATCCGGCCTGTTCCTTTTTGGTTATACGTTGGCCTGGGCGATACGAACAATGGCGTCCAGACTACGTTCGACGTCTTCATCACGGGTTGCCCAACTGCTTACTGATATACGCATGGCACCGCGGCCACGCCAATGGGTACCGCCGCACCAGCAGGTTCCATCTTCCTGTATCGCTGCAATAATGCGCGCTGTGGTCTCATCATCGCCAAAGGCGACCACCACCTGATTGAGCACCACATCATTCAGCACCGTGTAGCCCGCAGCGCTAAGACCTTCGGCAAAGCGCTGCGCCTGCCGGCAGTTGCGGGATACGAGTTCTGCAACGCCGTTGCGTCCCAACGCCCGCAAGACGGCCCAGATTTCAACACCCCGGGCACGGCGTGAAGATTCCGGTGTAAAGGCAAAGGGCTCGCGCGCTTCTCCCTGGGGCAAGTAGGAGGCGCTGATTGCCATGGCGGCGCGCAGATGTTCGGGATCGCGCACAAAAGCCAGCCCGCTGTCATAGGACACATTCAGCCACTTGTGCGCATCGCAGGCCCAGGAATCGGCGCCCTCGAAACCCTGCATCAAATGAGCACGCTCCGGTGCCGCGGCAGCCCACAGCCCAAAGGCTCCATCCACATGCACCCAGGCCCCTGCTGCTTTCGCTTTCGCACAGAGCTCGCTTGCGGGATCAAAAGCGCCTGAATTGACGTTTCCCGCCTGCAGACACACGATTGTGGGGCCGGAGATCTCCGGCAGTTCCGCAGCTATCATCCGCCCCTGGTCATCAGCCGGCACTTCCACCACCCGCTCGCGGCCAAGGCCCAGCAACCCGAGAGACTTGAAAAGGGTAGAGTGTGCCTCACCGCCGACCACAACCGTTATGGGCGGCGCGCCGAAAAGGCCCATTCTCTCAACATCCCATCCAGCATCGGTCAGTATTTTGCTGCGGGCAGCCGCCAGAGCCGTAAAGTTCGCCATTGTGGCACCGGTAACAAAGGCGCCGCCGGTTCCGGCCGGCAAGTTCAAAAGATCCACCAGCCAGCGCAGGGCAATTGCTTCGATTGTGGCGGCGGCTGGAGAGGAAAGATGGGTGAAGCCATTTTGATCCCAGGCTGCAACCTGCCAGTTGGCCGCAAGCGCAACCGGCAAGGTTCCACCGGTGACGAAGCCGAAATAGCGCGGACCAGCACTGCCGGTTGTGGCCGGCCCTCCAATGGTTGCTAGCGTATCCAGCGTGGTTTGAGGGTCTTCACCTGCATCAGACAGAGGGCCGTCGAGCCCTGCCAGCGCCGCCACGTCTTCGGCCCGCGCACCGACATGGCGAGACTGTATCGTGTCCAGGTATGTGCTTGCATGCCCGTGTGCCGCCTGCAGCAGTTTCTTGTGCATGGAGATCTTTCCGACTTACATTTCCGGGGCGCACAATAGGGCTGCTTGAGAGCAGAGTGCAACAAGGGTGGTCAGGAATATGCCACCCGGCAAAATGAGGGAAACGCGCAGATGCCTGCAACCTATGCCGCCTTTGAGCGGGCTGAATTCATGGAGCGGTTCGACCGGTGCCGGAACGCCATCCGCAATGCTGGTTGCGATGCCTGCATCATGGTGGCACCGGAACACCATTATTACTTCGGTGGCTATGATGCCTGGGTTTCGGTGAACAGCCCGCAGGCACTCATATTCACGAGCGGCGATGACGCCCCGACACTTATCCTGCGCGATGTCGATCTGGCGCTGGCGCTGGAAACAACCTGGGTCGAGGACATCCGCACCTATTCCCTGGTGCTTGAAAGTTATGCAGAGCGGGTTCACGGCATTCTGAAAGAGAAAGGCATCAACAGCGGCCGAATTGCCATTGAGCTGCAGTCTTATGCTCTCCCGACAGCGCTTGGCGATGCTCTGCGCGATGCCCTTCCAGAAACTGAATTCGTTGATGCCACGACCATCATGGGGCGGCTAAGACTGATAAAATCGCCCGCCGAAATGACCTACATGGAGGATGCCGCACGCCATGCACAGGCAGGCCTTGCGGCGATGGTTTCGACCACACGGGAGGGTGTAAGCGAAATATCCGTCGCGGCGGAAATTGAAGTTGCGATGCGACGGCAGGGATCCGATTATCCTGCAATTCCAACGGAGTTCAGCGGCGGCAGGCGCTCGGCTGGAGGCCACGCGACCCCCCGCCCTCGCCTCATTGAACGGGGTGATCTGGTACATGGGGAATTTGCCGGTGTTGCCGCGCGCTATCACGCCACCGCCATCCAGACACTGGCCTGCGGTGAACCCGCCCCCTATGCCCGTGAGTTGTACGACATCGGTGTTGCCTCACTCGCAGCAGGCATTGCGGCAATTGAGCCTGGTGTTCCGGTAGACGCGGTAGAAGAAGCCTCCCTGGAGCCTCTACGCGCGCATGGTCTTGAAGAAGCGGCCATGATGCGCTTTGGCTATGGCATCGGCATCGCCTATCCACCCATCTGGCTTGAGGCCTTGCAGATTG